>CAYYCI010000127.1:0-9017 GCA_964470215.1 uncultured Planctomycetota bacterium | reverse complement strand
CCCAAAGAGCACAAGACGCGTCGCCCACGGCGTTTCGGAACGCCGAACAGTGGTTGGCGGGCAGCCAGGGCATTCTTTCCTTCTCGCCTGGCAATTGGTTGCGGTGCAAAAAGCGTGCCAAAGCCCATACGCCCCGACGCGCTTCCGTCCCGGGTTTTCTCATAGATGCGCCAGCGGGATTGTGAACTGGAAAGGGTGTGTCACGGGTCTTGTTTGAGCGCATCGGTGTCTGGCGGGAAGTGCAACTGCTCAATGCGGCGTCGTTGCCTTTGGGCCAGTGGGCTACCGCTCGTTTCGCCCACGTGGGGAGGTGGGCGTTTTGACCGGCCGCGCGGGGACTTGATATCATAGAGGCGAAAGGGGAGTGCTGTTGCTCGCTCGCTTAGCCTTCCTCGCTATCGTGGTCCTCGGCCAGACGACCGAGCGACAGGTCGTCGTCCACCAGTTCCCCGACGGCTCCGTCCGAGAAAAGTACGAGGTAGATTCCGAGGGCAGGAAGCACGGCCGCTACGTCAGTTATCATTCCAACGGCAGGCCCCACATCGTCGCGACCTACGAGCGCGGGCTCCTCGACGGCACCTACAAGGAGTTCGATGAAGAAGGCCGGCTCAGGCGCGAGGCGACCTACCGTCGCGGCGCTCTCCACGGACGCGAGAGGCTTTACGAGGACGGCAAGCTGGTCGCCGACCAGGTGTGGCTCGAGGGGCGTCTGCTCTACCCGAAGACGCTGCGCCTCTTGATCGCGGGGCTGGCGCGCATCCGCAAGGCCGCGGTCCCGTTGGTCGGCGGAGGGGACGAGCGGAAGTTGCCCCGAACGCGCCAGGAACGCCAGGAATGGCTCCGCGAGCGCGCGGCCCACGCCAAGAGGGTCGAGGCGGTGAGAACCTTGATGGCTTATCGCTTCATCTGCGACGTGCCCTGGGAGGGCATGGCTCTCGACCGCCACTACAACGAGGCGTGTGAGGCGGCGGCGGAGTTGCTCGCGCGGCTCGGCCGCCTCGACCACACCCCGCCCAATCCCGGCTTGCCCGAGGACCGCTTCAAACTCGCCTACGAGGGCACCAGCCACAGCAACCTGTCGGTGGGGCCCGACATGGTCGGCGCTGTCCACAGCTTCATGAACGACTCCGACCCGGGCAACATCGCCCACGTGGGCCATCGCCGATGGTTGCTCAACCCCCGCATGCTAAAGACGGGGCTGGGAAGTCGAGGCCGCTTCACCGCGATGTGGTCAATGGACAGGGGTCGGGAGAAGGCCGGGGATTACGACTACGTGGCCTTTCCCGCGCGGGGCTACATGCCCCGTCGGTACTTCAATTCGCACTACGCCTGGTGCGTCATCCTCAACCCGGCGAAGTTCGCCAGGCCCGCCAAGAAAGACGTCAAGGTCGAGGTCCACCTCGTCAACCAGAAGTTTCAGAAGGCGAAGCGTCCGCTGAAACTCAACTACTTCAACGTAAGCACCGCCGGCTATGGTTCCGGCCCGGCGATCATCTTCCGGCCCGAGGGCGTCAGGACATCGCATCGCAGCCGCTACATGGTGGAGGTCTCCGGCCTGAGACAACGCAGCGGTCAGCCGACGGGGATCGAGTACCTGGTCGAGTTCGTGGACCTCCCTTGAAGGAGCGATGGCTTGGCGCGAGCGAAGGCATTGGTGGCGTGGAGTTCCGGCAAGGACGCCGCCTGGGCGCTCCACCTGGTCCGCCAGGAGGCCCGCGTCGAGCCCGTGGGGCTGCTGGTGACGATCACCGAACCCTATCAGCGGAGTTCGATGCACGGGGTTCGCCGCGAGTTGGTCGAGGCCCAGGCTCGCGCCATCGGGCTGCCGCTGGTGCCGGTGCTCATCCCTGCTCCCTGCTCGAACGAGGCGTACGAGTCGGCGATGGCGGAGGCGATGGCCCGCGCGAGGGCCGAGGGGGTGAGCCACGTCGTCTTCGGCGACATCTTCCTCGCCGACGTGCGCGCCTACCGCGAGGATAAGTTGGCCCCTTGCGGCATCCGGCCCCTGTTCCCGCTGTGGGGCAGGAACACGCGCGCCCTTCTCGCGGAGATGCTCGCGGATGGCCTGCGGGCGAGGGTGACGTGTCTCGACCCGCGCGTCGCCCCGCGCGAGATGGCCGGCAGGGAACTCGACGAGGCGTTCCTGGCCTCGCTGCCCGAGGGGGTGGACCCTTGCGGGGAGCGGGGCGAATTCCACACCTTTGCCTTCGCTGGCCCGATGTTCGGGCGGCCCATCGAGGTCGAGGTCGGCGAGACGGTCGAGCGCGAGGGCTTCGTTTTCACCGACCTGATCCCGGCGGTTGCACGCCGTGGGGCAAAGTGATAGGCTTTCGCTGGGAAGACAGCCACAGTGACGGGGGGCGAGATGGGAACCACACGACTGCCGTCCGAGGAATTGCGGCCGTCGGCCTTGGCCGCGGCCCTCAGCGAGATGGCCAGGCGCCTGGCCAGCGCGCTGCCGAATGTCCTCGAAGAACAGACCCGCGCAACCCTCGAGACCTCGCTCGAGCGCGTCCGCTCGGTCTGCGCGTCGTTGCGGAGCATCGAGGTGCTCTACGACCCGGACCTCGCGCGGGAGTTCTCCCGCCACACCGGGGGGCTGCGTCGGGCGGCTGCGGCCATGGCCGACAGCGTGGAGGCGATCTCGCGGGCGAACGAGAGCGTCGCGGCCAAGTTCAAGAGCCACGTCGAGGACCTCGAGGAGATCGCGCAGTTGCCCCCCGACGGCGATATCGGCTCGCGGCTCCTGGCCACGGTCGAACGTGCCCGGGCAATGGCCGACGAGGTTTACGAGACCCTCGAGGGCGTCGGCCGCAAGATCGGCGACGCTACCCGCGATGTCCAGGCCCTCGAGCGGGAACTCAACGCCGCGCGCGAGCGCGCGTTGACCGACGCGTTGACCAACATCCACAACCGCGCCGCCTTCGAGGAGCAACTCGCACAAGCGGTGGAGGAAAAAGAGAGCAAAGGGCCGTGGTGTGTGGCACTGGTCAGCGTGGACAAGTTCCAGGAGATCCAGGAAAGCCACGGCGCCATCGTCGGCGATGCCCTCCTCTTCAAGATCGCCAGGAGCCTGGAGGAGGTCACCCGCGGCGACGACGCCATCTTCCTGGCTCGCTACGGCGGGAAGGAATTCGCGCTGATAATCCGCAACAGGACCCCCGAGCAAGCCCTTCCGCTCCTCGAGGCCATCCGCCAGAAGGTCGAAGCCTCGCGCTGGCAGGACCGCCAGAGACCAGAGGCAGGGGTCGTGACGACCACCGTGAGCCTTGCCGCTACGCGATTCGCTGCCGGGGACAGCCCCTCGTCGCTGGTCGAGCGAGCCGCATCGGCCCTCGAGAAAGCCCAGCAGGCCGGCGGCAACCGCCTCGAGACGGCCTGAAACGGGCGCAGTTGGCAGGCAGATAAGTCCGTATCTACGATCGTGGCTCGGCCCCCCCTGCCCGATCCCGATTTGACAGCCCGCGGGCACGATGGCACACTGAAGGTGAGAAAGACAGGCCGTCACCCCGCCTGTGAAGAGGAAAAGCAATGTCTGACCTACGAGCGAAAGTCGAAGAGGTCATCAGCGCCGTCAGGCCAATGCTCCAGGCCGACGGCGGCGATGTCGAACTGGTGGAGGTGGACGAGGACAATGTGGTCAAGGTGCGGCTGAAGGGCGCGTGTGACGGATGTCCGATGGCGCGCATCACCCTCAAGCGCGGCATCGAGGCCAGAATGAAACAGGTTGTCCCAGAGGTCAAGGCCGTCGAGGCCGTCTGAGACCGTCCCGAGACCAGAAACTGGCGAACACGCCGCCAAGCACGGCGTCCTCCTCGCCCTCGAGAACCACGGCGGCCCGACGAGCACTGCCGACGGCCTCTCGAAGATCGCCCGGGACGTCAAGAGCCAGTGGTTCGGGGTGAACCTGGACACGGGGAACTTCCGCAGCGCCGACCCCTACGCCGACATCGCGGCCGCGGCCCCCTACGCCATCACCTGCCACCTCAAGGTCGAGTTCACCGCCGGCGGGAAGCGTCAGCCAACGGACTACCGCCGACTGGTCAAGATCCTTTCCCAGGGGGGAGGATATCGGGGTTACCTGCCCCTGGAGTACGAGGCCAGAGAGGCCCCCGCAAGGCCATCGCATCGGCCTAATCCCTACATGGAGCCTCGCCTCTGAGCGGATGTCGCGCAGCCGTGCCCGCGCTTGGGTATCGGCGAGTTTGTGCGGCGGCGCTTTGCGCCGGGGCGGGCCGGAACATCTTGCGCAGGTTGCGAATTGTGCCGGCATAGGAGCGAACCGCGATCGCCACCAGGACCGCTGTGCCGACCGCCACGAAGACCTTCGCCACGGGGCCGAGCGGCCGGACACCCGCCCCTCTCGGAAAGTAGAGGACGACCAGTGCCGAAACGATAGCCAGGGGGATGGCCAGAAGAGTGCCCGCCTGAGCCGCGACCAGCGCGTCGAGGAAACTGATGGCCCGCAGGTCAGTGACCAGGATCGCCACTACCATCCCCACCACCAGACTAATCGCCGAACAAAGTTTGGCAGCGATGGAGTTGATGTCCTCGCCCAGGCCCAGGCCGTCGGCGAGCAGGGTGCCCCCGATCATGGCGTTCACCACGAAACTCGAGAACGCCGCAGCGGCGAAGCCCACGCAGAAGATCGCCCTCGAGGCCGCGCCGAAGGTCCGCTCGAGTTGGACCGCCATGTCCGCCGCCGACTCGACCGCCACCCCGCGGGGATGGAGCACGGCCGCAGCGGTGACCATGATGACCATCGAGATGAGCGTCAGCATTCCGATCCCGCTCGCGGCGTCGGCGACCCCCTTGGCATAGTCCCCCTCCTTCCAGCCGCGCGCCCGGACGAGGTAGGTCTGAAAGATCGCCCCGACGATCGAGAAGGTGGTGGCCACCAGACCGGCCGCCACCATCCAGTCGAGGCCGCGCGGGAACGACGGCACCAGGCCCCGCGCTATCCCCCAGGGGCTGGGCCTGGCAACGAAGAGGTTGATGAAGAAGGCCACCAGCATCACGGCCACAAGAAAGGTCATTGCCCGTTCGAGGATGGTGTAGATTCGGCGGAAGGCGAACAGGAAGAGAAGCGCGAGGGCGTTGAAGACTACCGGCCACACCCACGGGGCCACCGGCGCGGGCGCCTCGCCGCGGGTCAAAAGGGAGTTGACCGCCGTGGTCACCCCGATGTTGTTGCCGAACTGGAAGGCGGTGGCGATGTAGAACATCGAGAAGCCACAGACCGCGGCGAAGGGTCGCCCGAGGCTCTCGGCGCAGTGTTGGAGGTAACTCTTCGTCGAGGCGATACCGAAACGCATGAACAGGGCGACGAAGCCCGCCATGAGCACCCCGGCCACCAGCGGCAGCCAGAGCATGGCATAGCCCTGTGCCGCGCCCATCTTGGTCATGGTGGTCACGCTACCCGGCCCCAGCACCACGGCGGCGATGATGAAAGCCGGCCCGACTCGCCTCAGGATTGCGGGAACCCTCACAGCCGCCCCCTTGACATTCCTGGCCACAATCGAGACATCACAAGCACGCTCGGCAAAGCGCCCGCTGCGAGGGCGGCCTCATTCGCCCGGCGGGGTGGCGAGGCGGAAGTCGAGGCGCTGGAGACGGTGGTCGCTCGGCTCGCCGGGGAGGAGCCGGTAGCGAACCGGGACGACCCGCTCGCCGACGATGCACTGGTCCAGGTCCCAGAGGGGGAAGACGGCGGGCCAGGTGGCCGACCACCCGCGCCCAGCGCGCCAGTAGGCGTGGGAGTAGCCCTCGGGCAAGCGAGAGAGGAACCTCGACCGACGCGAGCAATTGAAGTCGCCGACGACGATGTCGGGCTTGTGCCTGGCCACCAGCTCGTTCACCTTCTTGAGCCAGCCGCCGTGGTAATAGATCGGACGGCTCGGCAGGTCCACGAGCAACACGAGGATGGGACCTTGTGGAGAGGACCACTGGACGAAGTAGGCCCGGCTGGAGATTCGGTCCTCGCGCTTGACGAGGCGGATGCCCCCGCGCGCCGCGACCGATATCTGGTGGACCTGGAAGATCTGGAAGGTCGGGCCGAGCGTGTTGGCCAACTCCAGGAGTTTGTCCTTCTTGAACGCCTCGGAGAGGACGTAGATGTCGGCTTCCTCGGCTTTGAGTCTCGCGATAACTTGGGGCCAGACCTCGCTTGCCTCGCCGACGTTCCAGTGGACCAGGCGCAGGTCCGTGGGCTTGGGGTCTGGGGTGGAGGGTGAGAGCCAGCGGTTCTCGAAGAAGGCGACCGAGAGGATCGGCCCGATGCTCAGGACCGCGAGCGCGATGGCGTGGCGCCGGCAGCCGCAGAGCCGGGCTAGCGGGGCGGCCAACACCAATGCCACCGCCACGAATAGCGAGGGAACGAGGAGGAACAGAGCCGTCAGACGGTTGGAGTCGCGGAAGACGGTGCCGAGGAACCAGATGCCGAACGTGCCCACGGCCACGTTGGTCCAGAGCCAATTGGCAAACGCTCGCCAGGCGCGGCCGGCGAGGTCCGCCCATCGAGGCGGGGATTCCGGCTTCTGGCTCTCGGCTGGTTCTCCCAAGGCCGTCTCGTTCAGCGGATTTCCTTGATGCGGATGTTGCGGAACTGGACCTCCATCGGGCCGCCGGCGTGTATCTGGGTGGCGATGATGCCGGAACGCGGGATCTTCGGGTCCTTTTCCTCATATTCGACCGTGGTCACGCCGTTGATCTTCAGCGTTATCTTGTTGCCGATGGCCACGACCTCGTAGTCATTCCAGTCGGCGGGTTTGAGAGCCTTCGCGAGGGTTTCCCTCGACGGGCGGGCCAGCGGGCGGTTGCGTCGGGCCTCGTCGTACAGGACGCCCCACCACCCACCCCCGATGTCGGCCTGGTAGCCGCTGACCTCGTGGGAGTTGGGCACGCGCCGCGAGCGGAACTGAACCCCGCTGTTCCCCTTCCCACCGACGAGGCGAATCTGGAACCTCAGGATGAAATCGGAAAACGTGCGGGTGGTGGCCAGGAAGTCGTTGTGGCGAATCCCGGGCGAGCGACCGATGAGCATGCCGTCCTCGACCACCCAGAGCCTCGTGTTCCCCTCCCAGCCGGTGAGGTCTTTGCCGTTGAAGAGAGGGACGAAGCCCTCTTCGGCCGCCTCGCCGCCGAGAGCGAATGAGGCGAGGGTTGCGAGGATAGCGATGATGAAAGAAACCCGCCGGCGGGACTGAGAGAGGTTGGAGCCTGCGGGCTTTGGCACGCTTTTGTGCACCGTCGCCCTCCAATGCAGGCGAGAAGGAAAAGAACGCATTACCGACAGAAGGCAGGGCGCAGGGCCTGCGACATTTCGGGGGGCGACCGGGGTCGGCAGGCTGCCAGGGCATTCTTTTCCTTCTCGCCTGGCTACTGATTGCGGTGCAAAAAGCGTGCCGAAGCCCAGCCCGCCCCAGCGTCCGCTCATCTTGGGCTCGATCATCGATGTTCTCCTCATCCCGGGGCCTCGAGCCAGAAGATGCTCTCGAAGTAGGTCGCGGTGTCGCGCTCGGTGCGCATGGGCACCGGGCGGTGGAAGACGTCCACGAGCCTCAGCCCCGCTGCCTCGGCGATCGCGGGGTAGAGGTCGAAGCGGTCGTTGGCCACGACGAAGACCTTCGCGCCCGGCTTCGCCCAGCGCGAGAGACGACGGAAGACGGTGGCGATGTCGCGCTGGTAGGCATCCCTGGCCTTCTTCCCCTTGCCGAGCGACATGGCCCCGATCTCCTCCTCGTCGCGCCGCTGGAGTTCGGGGAAGAGTTCGTAGGCGTAGCGGTGTTGCTCGTGGTAGTCAATCATCCCGACGTAGGGCGGGGACGTGAAAATGCCGTCGAAGCGGAAATCGTCGGGGAGGAGAGCCGTGCGGGCATCGCCCTCGATTATCTCCAGCGAGGCGTCGGTGCGCAGGCGCGAGAACTCCGCCAGCCGCCGAACCGTGTCGCGCGAGTAGCGGCGCAGGAACTTCAACGCCTCGGTGATAGGCCGACACATCCTGCGGTGCTTCGCGCAGTAGTACTCCTGGTCCGGAGCCAGCGGCTTCTTCGGCCTCGCGAGATCGTAGTGGGGAATCAGCCGGGCCGAGCGCGCCGCACGGCTCAGGATCACCTTCAGCACGTCCTGATTCTCGTAGTCGGGAATGATGCTGCGGAAGAAGAGCAACTCCTCGAGCGCCCTGGGAGCGAACCACCTGCGCAGATACTCGCTCTCGGTCGCCAACTCAGGGCAGTCGGGCGGCAGCAACGCCTCGCCCTCGAACCGCAGGCTGAAGACCTCCAGGCGGCTGAGTGCGTCGGCAACCTCGCGGCGTAAGCAATCGAGGTCGCGGGCCTGGGTCTTCGCACGCATTATCAGGCAGTTGAACGGCGAAAGTTCGACGCCCACCGCATCGATCCCCAGGACGTTGGCCTCGACCAGGGTCGTGCCCGAACCTGCGAAAGGGTCGAGCACGCTCTGGCCCGCCTCGAAGAACCGCCGCAGGAAGATCTCCACCAGCTGGGGAATGAACTTCCCCAGATAGGGATGGAGGCGGTGAACGTGTTTGGTCCGCTGCCATTCCGGGTACTCGATGAGCGAGAGGTCGCAGCCGAACCACTCGATGTTCTTGGCCACGTCCACCCGCTCGCGCACCGCGCGCTCGTCGAGGAAGATGGCCCGGCGTTCCTCCCCGCTCAGCCCCGTGGTCGAGGGAGCGGGGGCCTCGAGGCCGGCGGGCCGACCTGCTCCGCCGTTATCGCGAGTGTCCTCAGAAGCCAAGCGTGGTCTCCGGCGCGTCGGATGTCCCTTCCGGTCGCTGGATTATATTGCGGTGGCCGACCGGGCGTCAAGCCGGCCTCTCGCCCCACGTTGGGCTGGCTCTCACCACAAAGGCACAGGGGACACAGAGAGGAAGCGGAGCGAGACGAACCGCAGGGGGGCGGAGAACTCGACCGGTGCTGACGCGCCACTGGTTTCGTCCACGCGGGCCGAGACGGCCCGCCTACAATTCAAGTTGACCTTCGCGGTGCTGACGC
>CAYYCI010000126.1:0-9019 GCA_964470215.1 uncultured Planctomycetota bacterium | reverse complement strand
GTGCTGGCCCATTCCCACACACATCTTCCCCTCGGGCACCTCGGCGATCACCTCGGCGGTGGCGGGATGCGTGGCTCCGCTGACGGCCACGGCGAGGGTTGCCATGTTGTCCTGCATTCGCTGGGCAATGGCCGCGACCTCCTCGAGGGAGCGACCCTGTTCGGCGGCGGCGCCGGCCACCTTGATCACCGGGAGGCATCCCGCCAGGCCGCGGCGCTGCGGAGGCCCGTCGGGGGGGTCCTGGTCCGAGATGTCCTCGTGGGTGAGCACCTGCTTGACGTTCAGCCCCTCCCTGGCGGCCATCTGCATGACCGTGTTGGCACACAGGACGTCGCCTGCGTGGTTCAGGACGATGAAGAGAACGCCTGCCTCGCGGTTGGCCATCCGAAGCGCCTCGAGGACGCGCGGCGGGCCGGGTGCGGCGAAAATCTCGCCGGGGACGCTAATGTCGAGCATCCCCTCGCCCACGTAGCCACTGAGGGCCGGCTCGTGGCCGCTGCCGCCCAGGGTCACTAACGCCACCTTGTCCTGCGGTTTGGGGTTGGCGCGGACGACCAGGTTGTTGCCGGCCAGGCGGATTTGGCGCGGGTGGGCGAGCGCCATGCCCTCGAGGAGTTCCTGAACCAGGTTCGCGGGGTCGTTGATGAATTTCTTCATGGCCATGCCCAATCTCCTTTGCGCGACTAGCCCTTCTGCTCCATCAGTTCGATCAAAGCGGCGTCCTGGGTGATGAAGGCGATCCGCAGGCCGGGAGACACCTCCATAGGCTCGACCACCACCTCTTGTCCCGCCACCGCCGCGTCCAGGTCGTCAACCAGATATGCCGCGTGGCACTTGGTCTTCAGGGGTTCGGGCATGGGGCTGTCGGGCTCGAAGTAGAGGAACTCGATCTTGTAGGGGCTGGCCTCGGGGTCGGTGAGCCACACCTTCCCACCCTCGAGGTAATCCATCCCGTCCATTTTCGTCTGGGTCGGCACGCCGAAGTGAGCGAAAGTCGCCACAACTGCCTCCTTACACGACGATTGGAGTAGGACATAGCCGCTGCTGGTTGCCAATCGCCATGGGCGATTCGGGCCGCTATTCTGGCAATTCCCACCCCGGCTGTCAAGCCCCAGGCTCTCGCATTCTGAAAGATCGAGCCCACACTCTGGGGTAGCTCCCTCAAGAAAGTCTTGCGCTCGATGGAGGTACGCGCTATACTCTGGCCGCAATGAGGGGATGGGTCTGGTCCCCGTGGCGGCGTCTCCCCGTTTCAGGCCGTCCATAGAGTGTTTCCTGGATAACGGGCCGGGGATGTTCCGACGCTTATTGCGTCGTGGGAAAGGAACATGGCATGCCTGGCAAGAGTGTAGTGTCCTGGGCGGTAGTAACCCTGGCTCTGGTGGCCAGCGCGCTTGAGCTTCAGGGCTGTAGCGCGCCGCTGTGGGACGCGAAGGACTCCGGCGAGTTCGCCTGGTCCTACGTCCGGGACCGCTATGTTGACCTGTGCCAGACCATTGACGGCGGCATTTCGATCGCGACGAAGCCGTCGTTCGCTCTCTATGGCCATTTCGCCTCGTTGACCCCGATCGGCGCGGGCCAGATTGACGGCTACTTCCTGGGCGTTGGCGGAGGACAGATCGGGGTGACGAGGATGTATCTGCGCGGCTACGGCGTGCTCATATGGGGCTACGAGGAACTGGGATGGCGCGACTTCGACCCCGAGGACATGGGCACCCTGTGGTGCCAGGATGTTGGGGTGCCCGGGCTTCTCTTGCCGCCGTACGGCCGGCCCGGCCAGGTGCCTTCGTGAAGGCACTATCTCCACGTAGGCTACGTGGGTCTAGTCGGGAACGCGAACTACTACGAGATGCTCGACTTCGCAGCGGGCCTGGCCGGGATCGACCTCAGCGGCGACGACGGCGCCTACACGGGCAAGTGGCCGTGGCAGAACCACGAGAGCGCCGACAGGATGATGATGAAATTCCAGTCCTTCCGGTGTTCCTTTCAAGGAGCGAGCGGTCGCCGAAAGCAGGTTGTGAGCACCACCCGGCCTGAGCCTCGCAAATGACAGGCCCCGGTGCGGGTTGTTCATCCGCATCGGGGCGGTTGGGCAAGCGCTCGGCGCTGCCGAGAGCAGTCGTTTACCGACGCCAGCGACAGCCCGAACAGTGGTGGCGGATAGGGGCGCAACGGTAACAGGTGGCGAAGCGCGGCCTGTGGTGGTAGCCGCCGGTGAACGTCACCACGGCCCCGCAGCAAGCGGGCCGCACCGGGGTGCAGACGACCGGGGGCGCCACGACGACCGGCCGGGGGCAGACCACTGGCGCGGGAACGACAACAGCAGGACGGTAAACCACCACTGGCGGGCGAACGACCACCGGCGCCGGCACACAGATGGGCCTCGGAGGCCTACAGACCGTGCCAAACGACACCGAGATCGCCCAACCGCCGGCTTGTGCCTGAGGCGCCAGGCCGCCGAGAACCAGCAAAGCAATCCCAACAACCGCTGCCTTCCTCATCTCAGACCCTCCTTTCCAAAACAGTGTGGTTCCGAACTCCACACACCTAGACGCGGGAGGAGCGTTGGTTATTCAACGGAAAATATGTGGGGGCCCGCAGGTGTTCTGGGTAGCGGCTTCTCGCCTTCCAGACCCGGGCCTCAGGAGGCCACTTCCAGGGGCAGGTGGAACGCCTCGACGATCTGCTCCCAGTGCATCCGCCTGACGGCCCAGAGGCCGAGGCGGATGCGACGCTCGCCGTTCTTACCCCGGCAGCACAGGATACACATCGTGGGGTCGCAATAGACGAGCTCGAGGTTTGGGTGCCGCTCTACCCTGTTGAGGAACTCTCGCAGCAGCATCTCGCCCAGCTCCCAACCCTCCCTGGCCGTCATACGAGGAAGCGCAGCAAATGGTGTGCCAACGCGACGGCCTGGGGGCGCGAATTTCGCCGGCCCTCAGGTCCTTGGAGCCAAAAGGCTTACCGTCGTGCGACCAATAGGCCCCTCTCCGCATCGACGCACCCGGCCCCGCATCGTGGCGCAAATCACCCGCTCCCGCAGGAAACTCTTACCTGCACATCACAGCTCCGCCGTCCTCAGCCACTCGAGAACTACGGCATGGTAGGAGCGAGGTGACCATGGACCGGCACACCGTACCCGGCCGGCGGGAGGAAAGGCTCGAGGTCATCGAGGACGCTCGGGGCCGGGGTCAAAGCCACTGGCCTAGCGGCCGGTTGGCAGTCCTTACTCTGGGCCTCCGCGAGGATTTCGGCCGGGGTCTTGCGTCCTTTTCAGACAAGCCGCCGGTGGTGGTTGAGGTGGCGCGGAAGTCCCAGGTCTTTCATGTATGCCCGATAGGCTGGCATGTCGCTTAATGTCGCTTAGGTCTTTGGCATCCCTTGACGCTTCTCGAAAGGCCGCATGCGGGCTTTCTCTGCCCGTAGGTCGTTGCGAAGGCGCTTCTTCTTCCGCCGCTTCGTCAGCCCCGCCTCACGCAGAATCCTCGCCGCGGCCGACCCCGAGCAACTCATCTCGAAATCCAAGAGCGGACGGTCAACTCCCCAGGACGGATGCCGGTTGCGCAAGCCAATGCCCACGCGGCGGCCCGCGTCAGCGCTTGACACAGCGCGCCGTGGGGGCGAAAATACATGAAGTTCGCTGGAAGACCGTCATGTGGGACTACACACAGAAGGTTCTCGACCACTTCCGCAACCCGCGCAACGTCGGCGAAATCGCGGATGCCGACGGGGTTGGGGAGGTCGGCTCGATGGCCTGCGGTGATGCGCTCAAGTTGACCTTCAAGGTCGGCCCCGACGGGCGCATCGCCGACGCGAAGTTCAAGACCTTCGGCTGCGCCAGCGCCATCGCCTCGGCTTCCGCCCTCACCGAGATGATCAAGGGCAAGACGGTCGAGGAGGCGGCGCAGATCACCAACCAGGACATCGCCCGCGCCCTCGGCGGCCTGCCCAAGCAGAAGATGCACTGCTCGGTGATGGGGCGCGAGGCCCTCGAGGCGGCCATCGAATACTACCGCTCCGGGGGCAAGAAGCGCCCCCACGTCCTCGAAGGCCGGGTCGTGTGCACCTGTTTCGGCGTCACAGAGCCAGTAATCGAAAGGGTCATCCGCGAAAACGACCTGCGAACCGTCCAGGAGGTCACCGACTACTGCAAGGCCGGCGGCGGCTGCGGCGGCTGCCACGACGAGATAAAGGCCATCATCGCTCGCGTCCGTGGCGAGCCGCTCAAGGCTGAAGCCCCTCCACCCCCGAAGCCCCGCATGACCACCATCCAGAAAATCCAACTCATCCAGGAGGTCCTCGACCGCGAGGTGCGGCCGAAACTCCAGGAAGACGGCGGCGACATCGAACTGGTGGATGTTGACGCCAACCGCGTGGTGGTGGCCTTGCGGGGGCGGTGCGCGATGTGTCGGGCCGCAGGCTTCACCCTCGACGGCTTCGTCGGCGCCAAGCTCCGCGAGTTCGTATCCCCCGACCTCGTGGTCGAGGAGGAAAAGCAGTGAGCAAGAGGGTCGTCTATCTCGACAACAACGCTACCACGCGCGTGGCGCCCGAGGTCGCCGAGGCCATGGAACCATATTTCCACGACCTCTACGGCAACCCATCCTCGATGCACTCCTTCGGCGGCCAGGTGCGAAAGGCGGTCGAGCAGGCCAGGGAACAGGTGGCCGCCCTCCTGCGAGCCGACCCCTCCGAGATCGTCTTCACAAGTTGCGGCACCGAGAGCGACAACGCCGCCATACGAGGAACCCTCGAGGCCTACGCAGGCCGAAAAGATCACATCATCACCACAAGGGTCGAGCACCCGGGCGTCCGCAGCGTATGTCGCTACCTCGCAAACAACGGCTACCGCGTGACCGAACTGCCAGTTGACAGCGAGGGCCTCCTCGACCTGGGCATGCTCGAGGACGCCATCACCGACGACACCGCCATCGTCTCGATCATGTGGGCCAACAACGAGACCGGCGTCATCTTCCCCATCGAGGAGATCGCCGACATCTGCCGCCGCAAGGGCGTCGTCTTCCACACCGACGCCGTCCAGGCCGTCGGCAAGGTCCCCATCGACCTGAGCAGGACCCCCGTGGAACTCCTCGCCCTCTCCGGCCACAAACTCCACGCCCCGAAGGGGGTGGGCGTCCTCTACATCCGCAAGGGCACCCGCTGTGCCCCGTTCATCCTCGGCGGCCACCAGGAGAACGGCCGCCGCGCCGGCACCGAAAACGTCCCCTACATCGTCGGCCTGGGCCGCGCCGCCGAACTGGCCGCCGACCACATGGAAGAAGAAACGACCCGCGTCCGAGCCATGCGCGACCGCCTCGAGGAAGGAATCCTCGCCTCCTGCCCCGACTCCACCGTCAACGGCAGCCGCCAGCACCGCCTCCCCAACACCACCAACATCGGCTTCGAGTTCGTCGAGGGCGAGTCGATCCTCCTGATGCTCGACGACCTGGGCATCTGCGCCTCCTCAGGCTCGGCCTGCACCTCCGGCACCCTCGAGCCCAGCCACGTCCTGCGCGCCATGGGCGTCCCCTTCACCCGCGCCCACGGCTCCATACGCCTGAGCCTGAGCCGCTACAACACCGACGAGGAGCTCGACCACGTCCTCGAACACATGCCCAGGATAATCCATCGCCTGCGGGAGCTCTCCCCGTTCGTCCCTCTCGAAAAAGCCTGAGACTCTGCCAAAGCAGCACGTAGGGCGTGCAAACCTGCACGCGGAAGCCCGGCCGCGCGTTGAGCAAGGGCTGGAAACCCTGAGGTTATGAACGAAACCCCTCGTTGGGCTTGAAAGAAGCCGGGGCGCCCCCACCCAGCGTTTTTCCTCACGGACGTGTCACCTTCTTTGCCCCTTCGATCAGCGGCGCGGGGGGAGTTTCCAGAAGGTTCCCATCAGGCAGGTCTTTTCGCCAGGCTTATCAATCTGGTAGTAAACGGTCAAAATGGTCTGGTCGTCGGTCTGGATCGAGGCGGGATAGCCGAGGTCGCCGTTCGGCGCGTCGTCGCGAATTATTATCTCTTCGCCCCACGTGCGGCCCTCCTCGTCGCTCAGCCTGGCCCTCTGGCCGAATGGCTTTCGGCGGTGGCCGTATGTCAACAGGATGCGGCCGTCGCGGAGGAGGACCAGGTGCGGGGGCAGGCCCCAGATGTCGGTGGGCCTGGCCGCGGTCCAGGTGCGCCCGCCGTCGAGGCTCTCCGTCTGCCACAGGTAGCGGTCGGCGGGCCTGCCGTGGTGGCGGATCATCCCGACGAGCCTGCCGCTGCGGGTCTCGACCACGTGGGGCTCGTGGAAGCCCCCAGGGTTGACACCCTTTGGGATCGGCACGAAGCCGACGAGGCGCCAGGTCTTGCCGTCGTCGCGCGATTCGGCAGCCCCGATCCGCTTGCCCGGCGGGGCCTCCGGGCTTCGATATGAGCCGACCTTCTTGTTGATGCCGAGGTAGAACAGGCGCCCGTCTTTCAACTGGATGGGGCCATGCGGCGCGCTGACGACCGTGTCAATGGGCTCGCTCCAAGTCCTGCCGCCGTCCTCGGACCGCCGTGCCCAGTTCCCCAGCCACCTCTTGCGGTCGGTGTCGGCTATCTTCGCCACGTGGTCGCGCCAGGGGCCTTCGAGCCTCTTGCGCAGGCTCCCGATCTGCTCGAAGGCCAGCGAGGTGAACCAGGTGACGATCACCGTCCCCCGACCGGTCACCAGGATGCCCGCGTCGCGGTCGTCGAGCGGGGTGTCGTTGATCGTGACGGGCTTGCTCCAGGTCCTCCCGCCGTCGGTGGAGCGGACGAGTTGGGTCTTCCCGAATGGGCAGACGTGTGCCTCGCGGTCGCCGGAGAAGACGACCAGGAGGTCGCCGCTGCGGGTTCTGGCTATCGTGGGCCAGCCGATGTAGCGCCCCGGCTGCTTGCAGATCACGAACGAGCGCCGCTCGACCTCCATGGCCAATGCTCCTGAAGAGGCCCACAGGGTGATTCCCAGCGCGAGAGCCGTCTTGCTGCCCACGGTGGTTCTCCTCTCTAAGGCAGGCCGGCTGGCCGCCGGTAGCCTTCCACTCCGATCTTCGAGACGTCGGTCGGCTGAAAGCCGAGTTTGAACGCGGGCGACCCGGGCTTGAGGCGGTAATCGTCCTTGGTCGGGTCAATGAAAAGCGGGTCGGCGATGAGGGAGTGGGTGTCGTAGCCGGCGCCACGCCACTTCTCCCAGGAGCCTTTCGGCGTCAGGTTGCCCGTGGCCCTGGCCAGGTCGGCGCCGGGGCGCCAGTAGAGGTTGTAGTCGCAAGCCGAGAGCACGCGGTCGCTCCAGCGGCTGATCCGGATGAGGTTGCCCTGGCGGCAGACCACGATGTTGCGGACGAAACGGTTGTTGGTCATGAACTCGCGGCCGTTACACTCGAACTGCTGGAGTTGGCCGTCCACGAGGATGTTGTTCTCGATGACGTTGTTCCGGCCCAGATGGATGTGGACGCCGCCGCGGACCGTCCTGGCCACGATGTTGCCCGTGACGAGCGTGCCGCTGGAGTAGTCGTCGAGGTATATGCCCCAGGTGTAGTGGGGGGTCAGCATCTGGCCGGTTTCGGTGGTCTTGAGGCCGACGACGTCGAGGATGAGGTTACCGCGGATGACGTTCCCGGTGTCGGCCTTGTCGCGGCCGAGGGTCTCGATTGCCCCTGTGTCGTTGGTCTCGAGGTTGGTGCGGAGGAGTTTGTTGAACTCGACGACGTTGCGATGAGAGCCGTTCCCCGGGCCGAAACTCTTCAGCGAGATGCCGTAGCGCGGCACGTCGGTGATGGTGTTGTGTGCGATGCGGTTGCCGCTTCCTGTGGTGACGTAGACGCCGGCGACGTGTTTCCAGATGCGCCCGCAGTGGTGGATGTAGTTGCCTGCGATCAGGTTGGCGGTGGGCTGGGTCGCTCCCGGGCCGACGAGCAACACACCGCCCTGCCCCGCTTCGCCCACTTCGTTGGCGATCACGCTGTTCTTCGACGATTTCTCTGAGAGGCGCACCGCGTAGCCGCCCACCCCCAGGAACTTGCAGCCCTCGACCACGCACGCCCGGGCACGCCGGAGCCAGATGACCGCGTCGGACGGGGTATAGACCGACGGCTGCTCGAGCGAATAGGTCGTGTGGCGGAAGGTGAAGCCGCGGATGACGATGTGTTCGGCGAAGCGGGGCGGGGACGCCCCGCCTACGGTTGTTCGCTCGCCGGCGATCTCGATCAGGCGGTCGAGGACGGGGGCGACGACGCCCCGCTTCTCGAAGTCCCGCTCCCTCGGCCAGTAGTAGAGCCGCCCCTCGCGACGGTCGAGGAACCATTCGCCCGGCTGGTCGAGTGCCTCGAAGACGTCCTCGACGAAATACCGGTTGCCCGGCCGCAGTTCCTGCGAGCAGTTGCGGTTCCTCACCCACGCGATGCGCCGCTCGTGGTCAATGCGGTCCACCGAGAGGATGGCATTTACCCATCCCCAGGCGGGGAAGATGTGGATTTCGGGCTCCGGGGAGCGGGGCCAGTTCCCGATGTCGCCTTTCTTGAAATGGAACCTGTCCTTGGCGGGTCGTCCTTGCCCCTTCTGGACGAATGCCCATCCGCCGGTGGTCGGATGTTTGGGGTCGAAGTTGGGCGTGCGGGCGCGGGTCTGGCGTTCGCCGCCGACGAAGAGTTGGCGGAAGTTCCAGCCCCTCATGGCGTCCGGCACGTCAGCGACCCACACTCGCCCCTCTCCCTTCCGCCAGGCGGTGATTGGCCGACCGCCGGAAAGGACCACCTCCTCGCCGGGCGCGGCGCAGTAGATGACGGGCTCTTTGGCCGTTCCCGAATCCTCTGATCCCAGCCGCAGCGGCTCCGTCAGGTAGTACGTGCCGCGGCGAACCACGACCACGATCGCCCCTTCATGTGTCCCGCTTGCTTTCAATTTCCGGACCGCGTCGCGGGCGCGGGCCAGGGTGGCGAAAGGACGCTCAGCCGTGCCAGGCCACGCGTCGTTGCCGTTCGTCGCCACAACGAAGTCGGCCTCGAGCCTGGTCGAGGGG
>CAYYCI010000125.1:0-9054 GCA_964470215.1 uncultured Planctomycetota bacterium | reverse complement strand
GGGTCATCGTGGCCTTCAGGATGGGCAATTATCAGAAAGCCCACGAGAAGTGTTCGCAACTGATCTTCGAGTACCCGGCCAGCGAACACGCCAAGAAGGCGAAGGAAATCCTCCCAAGGATCGAATCGAGGCTCAAGACGTTGAAGGAAACCGCAACCAAGAAGGGGAAGGGCGAATGAAAACCCGCGCCACCACCCTGCTCTGTGGCCGATGGCTCGTGGCGCTGAGCGCGGCCGCGCTCGCCGCACGGGCCATCGCCGCGCAACCCCAGCCACCCAGGCCCCAGGACCCCGACGCGAAGGTCTTCGAGGAACTCGCGCGGAAGGTCCAGACCGACCCCACCGGCTCCTCGGAGCAGGACGTGAGGCGAATGCTCGGGCTGGCCGAGCGCCTGGGGCGGGCCTACACCGCCTCGCTGGCGGTCAAGTCGTACCTCTCGCGCAACTTCAACCCATCGCCAGCACTCCTGTCGCTGGCGGCTGAGAACGCGCTGGTGACGGGCGACTTCCGCGCCGCGGCCTCGCGCTACAAGGCTTATCTGGCATCGAACCCCGACGGGGAAGCGGCCGCCAGGGCCGCGGCAAGGCTCTACTCGACCATGATTCACCTCCTGGGCGCCGAGGACGACGCCTACCAGTTCATCAACCGCAATGGCCAGAGGCTTCGCGGCTCGGTTCTGGCGCGTAAGTTCGACTTGTGGCTACTCCAGCAAGCGCGCCGCCGGCGCGACGTCCCCGCCCTGGCAAAGACCCTCGCCCTCGCCTTCGCCCAGAAACTCCCCCTCGAACAGGAGAGGCTCTACTACTGGGACTACCTGGAATGGTTGATGGACGAGATAGTGCGTGGGCGGCCTGAGTGTTTCGCCGCCCTGCCCTACTGCAAGAGACTCGTGGCGGCGATGCGGGGGGACCGCCGCTGCACGCTCCGCTACGCGCTCCACGTCGCCCATCTGGCGTTCAAGGCCACGTCCGCGGGGAAAACGGAAGCCGACCTCGACGTGGCCTACGGCTCGGTGATCGCCGCGGCGAGGAGTTATCTGGACGCCTTCCCGACGGCCCGAACGCTCAAGGAGATCGTCAACGTCTTCGCCGATGACAGCGGCCTCGGCCGTCCCAACGAGGGGGCGTTGCGGCAGCAGTTCGCCCCCAAGAGCCGATTCTTCGTTTACGCCTTCGAGAAACTCGACGATAAGGCCCGCCACGAGGTCCTCGACTGGGGGCTGCGCGATGGCCGCCCCGTGGCCCCGGCGCTGGCCACTCCCGCCCAGTGGGCCGAGTTGGGCGCGAAACACCCCGACCTTTTCCGGAAATCGCCGACGACCCGCTTCATCGCCTTCCAGGTGGCGCCACCGAAGGACGCCACGCCCCAGCAGGCTTCGGCCCTCTACAAGCGCCAGGCCGCGTTCCTCGACGGCGTGGCCTCGCGCCACGCCGCGGCGATCGCCGCCCTCGCGCGCGCCGATCTCGCCAAAGGCTATCAGGGGCTGAGGGCCGCCGCCAAGGAACTCCTCGAGAGGCAAGCCTGGCATCTTCGCTTCCACGAGCCCTTCTCGATCTTCACCGCCTGGATGTTGCCCGCCGCGCGAGCACTCGCCCCGAAGGAGACGACAAGCGGCGAGGAAGAAGCGAGGCTCCTGGTGTGGTTCGGCGACAACTACCTGGCCAAGACCCTCATGGCCCTCGACCGCAACGCGGTCCGCCGCTACATCGAGACCGCCTGGGACCACCCGGGGGGAAAGGACCCGAACGACAAGTCGCCGATCATCGGGCGCCTCGAGGCGCTCGCCTGGGTGCCCTACGATCGCGGACAGCGCAGGGAACTCCTCAACGGTGCATACAACCGCTTCCGCCAGTGGGCAAACTGGGTCCGCCGCGAGTCCAGAGCCAAGCAACCGAAGGTCTCCCCGAGGATAGTCGGCCAGATAGCCACCATCGAGGAGGCATTCCGCCGGGCCATGAACCCCCAGCGGACCGACCCCGCGAAGGCGCCAAACCCGCTGTGTCGCGAGTACGCCCTCGCAATCCTCGCCCAGCAACACAAAGACCTCGACGGCTTCCTCAAGCACGCCCGCGAGTTCTACAAGCTCGCCAGGGACTTCTCGACAAGGAGAACCCCACTCGCCCTCGCCGCCCTCCTGAACTTGATGGAGAACCGCAACGAGAACTTCGACAAGATAGATTTCCAGCTCGAGGTCCTCGCCGACCAACTCAAGCGCTACGACCCCAAGGCCGACAACTGGGCCATCGCTCGCCTGGTTGACCAGGCGGTCCGCTGGCGCGACCGCGGCTCCTGGCGCGTGCCGAAGGGGCGCATGGAGCGCACGCTCCGGCTCTGTGAACTCTTCGAGAAGGCCACCATGGAACGCCTCGCCAAGGGAGTGTTCGCCCCTGACCTCTTCGAGTGGTTCCGCGGCACAAGGATGGGCGACCGCTGGAAGGCCCAGGACCGCGGCCTGGCGCTAATGGAGAAACTGATCGAGGGGCGCTACCTCCTGAAGACCACCTGGCGCCCGAGGAGCGACGTTCGCAGCGCCACATGCTCGTATATGTGGCTCATCCGCGACGAGTTCCCCAGCCTGGCAAAGAAGTACCCGCTCGCGAGCGCTTTCGACGAAATGTTCGTCGAGGAGGCCAAACGCACCGGCTACCTCGACTGGCGCTACTGGGACTTCGGCCGCGACACCCAGAAGAAGGTGGTTGACGCCGCGGCGCAGATACTCGCAGGCTTCAAGACCCTCCCCCTCGGCTACAACGACGAGCGGGTCGCCTACGAGCGGGACGTGTTGTGGAACTGGCAGGCTCGCGCCCTCGCCGCCACCCCGAAGGTCCGCGACGCGATGATCGCGACCATCGAGGGGACCTACGGCAAGAGCCGCTTCGACACATACGCGATGGGCCGGGCCTACTTCACCACCCGCGCGGACGTCTCGACCGCTGCGGGCCGCAAGGAGTTCTTCAGCCGCCTGGCCACCTATCTCGACCGTGTCAGGAAGACCCCGGCGCCCCTCTCTCCGCCGTTCCTGGACCAACTAAGCCGTCTGCCCTCCCAGAAGAAACTCACCGAGGACGAGGCTAACGTCCTGCTGAGCGTCTTCGCGCCATCGCTCCAGGCCGCCGCCAAGGGCGAGGTGGGAGAGCCGTGGTGTGTGCCAATCAGGTGGCCGGGCAACTGGGGCTTCGAGACCATGGGCGGGCTGGTGGCCGACCATCTGGTCGCCGAGGGCCGCCGGGCCGAGCTCTACCGGGTGGCCCCCTACCTGTGGGCGATCGCCCGCGACACCGGCAACGCGCAGTTCCAGGACAAGTTGGCGCGGGCGGCCTTCAGCCTCTCGGAGAAGGGGGAACACGACCTGGCCCTAGTGTGGGCGAACGTGGGCCTGGGGGTTTGCCGCAGGCAGATCGCCGGGGAGGTCCGCACGAGCCTCATGGCCCTCCGTTCGCGCACCCTCTCGCAGATTGGCGGGGTGATCCCGGTGACGCGCGGCGACCCGCGCTACCCGCTCTACGCGGCCCAGGCCGCCTATTTCACGGGCAAGTTCCAGAGCGCCTGGGACCTCTATCGCGGCCGCGCGGCCATGTTCCCGAAGGTCTTCAAGGAGCTGGACCCGAACTTCTCGATCTGGCTTGTGAACCGCCACACCGAACTGGGCGAGTTCGACCGGGCCGACGCCCTCGCCAGGCTGCTGATCCAGTGGTTCGACTCGGTGCCGGACGGTTTCCGGCCGGAATTGCGAGCGCGGCTCCTGTTGGCCTATGCCAACATAGCGTTCACTCGCAAGGAGTATCCGCGGGCGCGCGCTCTCTACGAGCGGATCGCCGCGGCCAGTGAGTTCGACCGCACTCGCGCCCAGTTCGATGCCCAGATTCGCGTGGCCGAGGTGGACCGCCTCACCCGCCGCTTCGACGATTGCATGGAGCGCCTGGAGAAACTCGCCAGAAGCAAAGACCCCTACATTCAGGCCGACAGCTACTACCACATGGCCCTGGCGAAGTTCGACCAGGAGGAGTATCGCGAGGCCCTCGACTACCTCGACAAGACCTTCGCTCGCGTGCCCGATCACGCCGAGGCCAGGATTCTCGAGGGCAGGACCAAGATCAAACTCCGAAAACTCGAAGAACCGACCGAAATCCAAATCGGAACGCTCACCAAGAAGCGGTTCATCGTCCCGGGGAGGCCGCTGCGGGTCCACCTCGAGGACCGGAATCTCGCAATCGTCGGCAAGTCCGCTAACATCGAAATCAGAGCCTGGACCGACAGCGGCGACGAGGAGGTCTTCAACCTCCTGCCCTTCGGCGACTCGAAGACCCGCTTCCGAGGCGAGATTCCGACCGCCCTGGCCCCTGTGGCCAAGCGCGACGGCACCCTCCAGGTCCTCGGCGGCGACATCGTCCACTACGACTTCTCGCAGGCATTCAAGAAGGCCCACAAGATCGCACTGGCGGCACCACAGTCGCTGACCGTCGTCTCCGATGCCGAGTTGCTCGTCTCTTCGGGCAAGATTCTCAGCAAGGAAGAACGCCAGGCGCAGGCCCTGGAGGCCATGATCCGAAAGCGCCTGGGCGAGGAGCCAACCGAGAAAAAGGTCGCTCTCAGCACCGTCAGGCCCGAAAGCCAGGTCAAGCCGGGAAACAAGTTCAACGTCCGCGTCATTGACCCCGACCGCAGCACCAGCCCGGACCGCGACACCGTGACGGTGAAGGTCACGACCACCAGCGGCGACTCCATCCCGGCCTGCCCGCTCGTCGAGACGGACACCCATAGCGGGGTCTTCGAGGGCTCGGTCCAGACGGCCTCCGGTCAGCCCATCGCCTACGCGTCGGACACCGAGGAGAGCCGCGACCCGAACTTTGCGATCTCGAAGGGGAAGTACCCGCCCTGGGTGGCCCTGCCCGACAACAAGCGCCCGAAGACCTTCGCCGTTGACCTCAACGACAACGTGGCGCTGGGGAAGTTGAAGATCGTGGCCGACGTGCCAGGCCGCAAACTGAAGGCCTTCGCGGTCCAAACCTCTTTCAATGGCAGCGACTTCACGACCGTGGGCGCCTGGCCCAGGCAGATCGAGCCGTGGGACGGCTCCCTGAGGCTCGAACTCGTCCGGTTCGGCGACTACAACCGTCCCCCATCGCGGCCGGCCGAGTTCTTCGACTACCTGCGCCAGGGCCACATCGCCGCCGGAACCCCGAAGTTCACCCTCAAGCCCAACTCGCTGAAGTTCAAGTGGGACCACAACGTGGCCGGCTATGCCGACAGGATGAGACTCTCTAACGACCGCCAGGGCAGCTGGTACATCGCACACCTCTACGGTGCCTTCTACCAGCCCGTCAGGCGGGTCCGAACATTCCAAATCGAGCCAGTCGGCGAGCAAGAAAAACACCGCTTCTTCCTCCTCATAGACGGCAAGCCGGGCGGCACCCCGACCGCCGTCCGCCGCTCCCTCGGGAAAGGCGTCCACAGGATCGACGTCCTCGTCGGGGCCACCAGGAGGGGCAACCCGGCCTTCGAGGTGCGCTGCGACACCGATAAGCCCCCCTTCACACAGGTCGTCCCGGTCGAACTCTTCGACCCGGCCCGCCACCCGGAGATCAAGGCCGCGACCTACCGCGAGCCGGCCAGGATCACGGCCAGCCAGGACGGCAAGACCTTCGAGGTGGCCTTCGCCCCCGAGACCAGAGCGCGAATCGTTCGCCTGGTCATATCCGACTTCGAGACCGACGCCCCCGCCATCACCAAACTCCACCTGACGGATGCCGCTGGCAAACAGCTCCTCCCGACCAGGGAGGACTTCATGACGCTCCGCAAGAACCAACTCCTCGAGATAGTCCCCGGCGACAAGATAACGGTCTCATATTCCGACCCCAGCGTCGTGACCGAAGAGAGGCGACACCACGAGGCATTCCTCACCGCCACGTTCCACAACGCCGTCGTCAGCGCAAGTTTCGTCGAGTACACGGTGGACAGCAAGGGGGAACGCCACGCCCGCTACATTCCCATGCGACGCTTCAAGCCCGGCGACAAGATCAGCGTCTTCATCAACGACCCCGACTGCGACGTCTCGGACAAGCAGGACGTCGTGAAATTCACCGCCCGCACCAGCCAGGGCAAGCCGGTCGAACTCCCAGCCCTCGAGACCGAGCCACACTCGGGGGTCTTCGTCGGGGGACTCTTCCCCGTGGCCACCGACCCCAAACGCAAGAGCGAGATAAAGGTCGCCGAAGGCGACGATATCATCATCAGCTACCTCGACGCCGAAAACACCGACCCCGGAATCCCCTGGCCGCGCACCACCACGGCCGAACAGACCTGGTACGAGCCGCCGCAACTGCGCATCTACGAGGTCTCCTCCCAACCCCTGACCGCCGAGGAACTCGAGCAGGCGGCCGCTGCCGCAAAGGCCACCCGAGGGGCCCGGGCACGCGCCAGAGCGACCGGACAGACTCCCGCCGGGCCAGTCGAATTCGTCCCGCCCACCCGCTCGCTCGTGGTCGCCTGGCCGGAGAAGCCCGATGAGGACAAGCCAACGAAGGTGCTCCTGCGCGGGCCGTTCCTCGTCGAGGTCCTCTTCCCCTACATCGCCCAGTCGCCCGAAAGCGCCGCCACCATCTATCTCCAGACGACCTCCGGCCTGAAGGCCCACGCGGCGGCCAGGAAGGCCAAAGCGGCCAAGCCGGGCGAAGCCCCCAAGCCCGCCCCACCATTCGACGTCACCGTCCCTGGCACCATCAAACTCCAGAGCCGGCCGAGCAGCGCACCCGGCGCCTCGGCCCCGCCGGGCTACAGGACCGTCGTCCTGCGCGGCAACCCCTATGCCACCGACGCCCTCGAGGACGGGCGCTTCTCGTTCAAGGTCCCGTATGCCCTCGGCAAACTCCCGGAGAAATCGCTGGCTGTCGAACAGCCCCTCGAGGGGCAGGAGCAAACCCAACCCCTCCTCTACCTCAAGGGCAACGACCAGGTGGTCGTGGGCTTCAAGTTCAAGGACCCCGACGGCGCGGAGCACTGGCTCACCCGGCGGGTCGTCCTCGACGCCGACCCATTCTTCGACATCACCGACCGCCGCTACCTCGAGCCGCTCGAGGGCGCCTACGTCGGCGAGACCATCTACTTCAGGGTCATTGACCCCGTCTGTGACACCTCGGACCAACAAGACAGCGTTGAACTGCAACTGAGCACCGCCTCGGGCATCCAGCGCACCCTCCCTCTCACCGAGACCTTCACCCATTCCGGTGTGTTCAAGGGCTACGCGCGGCTGGTCTATCGCGGCGAGGCCGAGGCGGGCAAGGCCCCAGACGCCCTCCCGGTCAACTACGGCGACGTCGTTACCGCCCGCTACCGGCGCGAGACCCGGGCCCAGGAAGGCGGCTACAAGCCCAACGAGGCCACCCTCGAGCGCACGCTCCTGGTTTACAAGGGCAGCAATGGCGACGTCGTGCCGTTCACCAAGCGCTTCAAGGACCCTGAGATGGCGGTCCGGACCCAGTTCACGATAGCCGAGGCGTACTTCGAGTTGGCCAAGCGCCACCGCGAACTGGGCCGCCACGACCTTGCGGCCGACGAGATCGCCCAGGGCAAGAAGACCCTCGAGGAGGCCATCCGGGACTATCCCGACACCGAGGCCCGCGCCCAGGCCGACTACCTCCTGGCCGAACTTGCCCTCGAGTTCGGAAACGAGGCCAAGGACCCCGAAACCCGCAAGAAGTTCTACCTCGAGGCCGCCTCCCGCTTCGGCGACATCGTGGCCTCCTACCCCGACAGCCCTTACGCCCCGAGGTCCCAGTACAAGAAGGCCCTCGTCTTCGAGAAGATGGGAATGATCGATCAGGCGTGTGAGGAGTACGTCAAACTCTCCTACCGCTACCCCGACAACGAGCTGGTGGCCGAGACCATCGCTCGGCTCGGCCAGTACTTCCTCACCAAGGGCAAGGAACTCCGCAAGGAGGCCGCCGAGAAGAAGGACAAGGTCGAACGCGAGAAGACGGAACTGAAGGCCAGGGAGATGTTCAAGACCGCCGGCCAGGTCTTCGGCCGCCTCGGCGCCAGGTTCCCGACCCATCGCCTCGCGGGCAAGACCGCCGTCCTCTCCGCCCAGTGCTTCATGCAGGCCGAGGACCTCGAGAAGGCCGTCGAGGTCTTCCAAAAGGTCATCGCCAATCCTAAAATGGATAAAGACCTCGTGGCGGAATCAATGTACTGGTGTGGCGATTGCTACATGCGGCAGGAGAACTTCGTCAACGCCTACCGGATGTTCAAGAAACTCACCTGGGACTACCCGGCCAGCAAGTGGGCCAAGTTCGCTCGCGGTCGCCTCACCGAGGAAGCGCTCGTCAAGGTCGCAGAAGAAGGCGAGGAGTGAACCCCGCCCGCGACACCTGATGTGAGGTTGCCTGTGAGCCGAAAACTCCTGACCGCGGCCAGGTGGCTCCTGGGAACCCTGGCCGGGCGCCTCGCCGCGGCGCCACAACCCGCCGATCACGCGCGCCGATTCGCCGAGGCTCTATTCCCGGGTAGCGGACCGGACCTCCTGGTGCCGACCTGGACGCGCGTGGACGTCGGGCGATGGTTCCGGCCAGCGAGGCTATGGGTGGCCCTCGGCGGCGGCGAACTCGTCCTCTTCGCCCCGGGGCCCAGGCCTTTTTGCGAACGCCTGCCCCTCGAGAGCCTCAGGGGCAGCCTCTACAACCCGGTCACCGGCGAGCTTGTCCTCAGGAGAGGCCACGAGCCAGCCCCGGGCAAGCGTGTGCCCGGACTGAGGATGCCGCCGCTGGATGGCCGCAGGCTCCTCGAACTCATCGAGGGGGCAGAAGCACGGAGGCGTTCGTAGTGCGGGCTTTAGCCCGTATCGGCCCCGTGGTTTGGCCCGGCCCGATCTCGACGCCGAAGGGCGTGCCGCGGGCAAGAGGCCGCACAGGCTGGAAAGCCTGTGCCACCGGCTTGGCGGCTTTTGGCTTGTGGTGCACAGGCTGGAAAGCCTGATACTATGGAGAAAACCCGCGCGTGGTCTCGAAGGAGGTCGGGGATGTGGGCTTTGGCACGCTTTTGTGCACCGTGGGTTCCTGA
>CAYYCI010000124.1:0-9065 GCA_964470215.1 uncultured Planctomycetota bacterium | reverse complement strand
TTTCCTTCTCGCCTGGCAACTCATTGCGGTGCAAAAAGCGTGCCAAAGCCCACGCGAGGCGGCCCGCTGATAGGGCGCTCTGGACTGGCTCCCTCATAGATGTGGTAGGTGGGCGCGGTCTTCGGGGCCGAGGCGGGCGCCTTGACAGTTCAGGAGGGGGGCAATATAATCCCGGCGAAGGGGCGAGAGTGGCGGAATTGGCAGACGCGCAGGACTTAGGATCCTGTGGGCTCGCCCGTGGGGGTTCGAGTCCCCCCTCTCGCACCAGGGCCGAAACTCTCTCCAGCCGCGCTTGCCTTCGACAGCGGCTCGTGTATACTATTTGCGGGCCGTTGGCGCCAGGCGACGGGGCCCAATCCCCAACGAACCTTCCCCGTGAGACGCGGCGCAATCGGTACATGGCCCCATTCGGGAACAGGAAAATGGCGCAGAATGTCCTGGACGGCGTGAGAGAAATCGAGGCCCGGGCGGCGAAGTTGGTCGAGGAGGCGCGCCAACAGGCTCGCGAGGCCCGCAAGAGGGTCGAGGACGAACTGGCCGCCCTCGCCAAACGCCTCGACGAGGAAGCCGCTGCCGAGATCGAAGCACATAAATCCAGGGTTCGGGAAACCAAGGAAACCGCCCTCGCTAGCCTCGACCGGCAACTCGAGGCGGCTCTCCAGGCCATCGAAGCCGCGAAAGCCGAGCGCGTCCCCGCGCTCGTCGGGGAGGTCCTCAGGCACCTCGAGCAGGCAACCCATGGCGATTGACCCGGTCAAGAAGGTCTGGCTGGTCTGTCCAACCTCCAAGGCTCACGGCCTCCCCCCCAAGTTGGCCGAGATCGGTCTCCTCCACGTCGCCTCGCTCGACCTCGAGGGCGAGGAGGCCCGGGAGGGAATCGCCAGGCTCGATGCCGACACCCGCGACCTCGAGGCCACCATCAGGAAACTCAACGAGACCCTCGCCATCCTCAGCGAGTTCTCTCGCGTGGTCCGGGACCTCCTCTCGAATCTAATCCCGACCCCGGTCGAGACGACTCGCGCGGAACTGGAGGCCGCGCTCGCCGAGATCAACGTCGCCGAGCTCCATCGTGAGGTGAAGGCCCTGGCGACCCGGCGAGCCGAGGCCCGGGCGGCCATCGAGAAAGCCAAAGAGCAACTGGCCGCAATCGCCGGCTTCCGCTCGGTGCCCGCTACACTGCCCGCGGAGGGACAATTGCGCTGGACACAGGCGGACCTGTGGCTCGTCCCTGCGAAGCAAGCCAGGCGCGTCATCGAACATAACCTCGGCCCCGAGGGCGTGGTCCTCGAGGAACTCGCCACACTGGGGAACAAGTCGCTCGTGGCCTCCGTGGGGCTCCGTCAGGAGGGCGCGGGAGCCTCCACCCGCTTGCGCGACCTGGGCTTCGAGCCTGTGCCACCGCCGGCCCAGACCACGACCCTCGACTCCTACGTTGCAGCCATCGAGAGAGAACTGGCCGCCGCCGAGGAAAAACTTCGCGAGGCCGAGGCCCGCTTGACCGAACTCGGTGGCCTGCGCCACAAGGTCGAACTGGTCCTCGGCCACTGGGAAGAGCAACTCAACACGACCCGCGCGGTCGAGAAGATGGTCGCCACGGGGCGCGCCGCCGTCATGACCGGCTTCGTCCGCGAGAAGGACCTCGCAACCTTTCAGCGCGCGGTGGCCGAAAAACTGCCCGAGGTCTCCACCCTCGTCCAGGAGCCAGAGGGGGAGGAGAGGGTGCCGGTGTCGCTGAGCAACGCGCGGGTCTTCCGCCCCGCGCAGTTCCTCGTCGAGATGTTCGGCCTGCCCGACTACCGCGCCTTCGACCCCACGGCGTTCTTGATGATCAGTTTCGTGGTCTTCTTCGGGACTTGTCTGGGGGATGCGGTTTACGGCCTCGTCCTGCTCGCGATCTCGCTGCGGCTGGCCAAGCGCTACCGCGACTACCCCGGGCTGCGGAACTTCTTCAACCTCCTGGCTTATTGCGGGGTGAGCTCGTTCGTCGTCGGCGCGCTCACAGGCACCTGGGCCGCCGACGTCTGGAAGGCCACCTACCTGGGGGAGGGGAACATCTTCGGACGCTTCGTCTCCGCGCTCGCCATTGGCGATCCCCTCGACAAGCCCTTGATGGCCCTCGGCGTGGCGCTCACGATGGGCATCGCCAACCAGTTCTGGGGCATCACGATGCGCATGTACCGCTGCTGGCGCGCGGGGGACAAGTGGGGCGCGCTCTTCGACGGCGGCTTCTGGCTGCTCCTGCTGCCGGGCATGGTGCTCTTGATCGCCGCCTTCTTCGTCCCGGGATTGCCTCCCGCGGTCAAGACCGCGGGCATGGTGCTCGCTCTGGTCGGCGCGGGGGGCCTCGTGCTCACCCAGGGACGCCACGAGAAGTCGCTCGTCGGCAAGATCGTCGTTGGCATCGTCAGCCTCTACGGCATCGTCGGCTCCTACGGCTGCGTGGCGTTCATCGGCGACACTCTCTCCTACAGCCGCCTCCTGGCGCTGGGGCTGACGACGGCGATCGTGGGGATGGCGGTCAACATCATCGCCGGGATGCTCAAGGTTGATGTGGCCGTTCTCGGCACGGTGCTCTTCCTGGTGGTAGCGGTGCCCGGCCACTTCTTCAACCTCCTGATCAGCAGTCTCGGCGCGTTCATCCATTCGGCGCGCTTGATCTTCGTGGAGTTCTTCGGGCGTTTCTACGAACCTGGGGCCGAGCGGTTCACGCCGCTGGGCGCCGTGGCTGGGCGGGTCCGCGTGGTGGACCGGGCCTGAGGCACGAGTTGGCTTTGGAGGAAAGGCTCGCATGGAAGAGTTCATCAAGGTCTATTTCCTGGAGACCGGGGTCGGCTGGGCCGTCATCGGGGCCATGCTGGCCGTGATGTTCGGGGGCGCGGGCTCGGCTCGTGGCATCCGCATCGCCGCAGGCCAGGCCGCAGGCGTCCTCTCCGAGAAGCCCGAGATGTTCGGAAAACTCCTCGTCCTCATGGCCCTTCCCGGCACTCAGGGCTTCTATGGCTTCATCGTGGCAATCTTCACCGCCACCCGCACGGGCCTCCTGGCAGGGAAACTGACCGTCACCCCGCTGATGGGGGTGGCGCTCCTGGCGGTGGGGGTGTGTGCCGGCGGGGTGCTCTGGCGCAGCGCGGTTTACCAGGGCGAGGCATCGGCCGCCGCCATCAACCTCACCTCTCGGCGACCCGAGGAGAGCGGCCGCTCGATCCTGATGCCCGCGCTGGTGGAGACCTACGCCGTCGTGGCGCTCCTGGCCGCCATTCTCTTCATCATGTGGGTGACGAACATGCAGGTGGGCGCTTAGCAGGAGGCCAGCCTTGTCGCTCAAGGACATCGAGAAGAAGGTCATGGCCTCAGCCCAGGAGGAGGCCCGCCAGATCGTCGAGAAGGCCGAGGCAGAGGCAAAGGCCGAACTGGAGAGGCGAGCCGCCGCCTTGCGCGAGGAACACAACCGCAAGATCGCCCTCGGAAAGGCCGAGGTCGAGCAGGAGGCCGACCGCGAGGTCCAATCCCGTCGCGCCGAACACAACATGAAGGTCCTCGAGGCCAAGAACCAGGTGGTCGGGGAAGTCTTCGCCCGCGCGCGCGAGCGGGTCCTGGCCTCCGACGGCTTCGACTACGGCGCGTGGCTCGCGGCCCAGGTCCGCCTGGCCGCCCAGACGGGGAACGGCACGCTCTATTGCGCCGAACGCGACCGGGCCACCGTCGAGGCTGTCCTCGGCGAGGTCGCTGCCGAGGGGATAACTCTCGCCCCAGAGCCCGGAATGATGGCGGGCGGGGTCTTTCTCGTGGGCGAGGGGGCCGACCTGGACCTCACCCTCGAGGCCGCGCTCGGCGACCTGCGCGAGGAACTCCTCGTGCCTCTGGCCGAGAAACTCTTCGCCGACGTCCCGACCATTACCGTCGAGACCGAGACGACCGGGGACTAGAGCGTGGCCACGGCAACCGCCACACTCGACCGCGCCGCCTGGACCTATCCCAGCGGCCTGGCCAGCGCCCTGGAGGGCCGACTGCTCAATGACCGGGCCACCGCGGACCTCCTCCACAGCGAGTCCCCCCAGAGCCTCGTGTCCAGGCTGCGCCAGAGCCTGGTCTTCGAGGAAGTGGCCGATGCCGCCGACCCCCTGGAGTTGGGGGAGCGGATGACCGAGTGCCTGGCGGGCTTCGTGCGGGAGTTTGCCGAGGCGTGTCCCACCGACCTCCTGGCCGAACTCTTCCTTCTGCCCCTGGAGTGGGAGGCCTTCCGAGGCTTTCTCCGCGCCAGGTTGCTCGGGGGCGAGACCACCCCTGTCCCCGGAGCGGCGACGCCGCAGGCGGTGTGGGAGGAGTGTTGGCGGACGCCCGACCTCGAGCCGCCATTCGACCTCTTCGCCGAGGCGGCCGCGGTCGTAAGAACCCTCGCCGAGAGCGAGGAGAACGCGAGCCACCTCGTCGAGGGCTTCACCCACATCTACGAGGCCCGCGACCTACGGCGCACGGCGGCGCAACTCCACTGTCCTCAAGTTCTCGAGTGGGTCGAGACCTGGCTGCGCCTGAGCCTCGCCCTGGCGGTGCTGCGGTGTCGTTTCAACGGCTGGGGCCACGTGCGGGCGGCCGACGCCCTCGACGACCTGGGGGTGGAAAAGCAACGAATCATGACCCTCGCCGAGCCGGAGCGCCCGAACTGGCCGGAAGCATTCGCCGCGCTCGGCCTCGAGGAAGCCCAGACCCTCGCCCCGGACGACCCGCGCGCCCCCGCCACCATCGAGCGGCTCGTGGACGACCACATGACCGAGCTGGTCAGGGAGGGCCGCGGTGTGCCGTTCGGGCCGGAGCCGGTCTTCGGCTTCCTGTGGGGGGTGAGGGTCGAGGCGCTCAACTTGAGGGTCATCGCCGCCGGTGTGGCGGCGGGAGCCCCGCGCGAGCGTCTGGCTCAGGACATCAGGAAGACCTATGTCGTCTAAGATCGTCGCGATTGGCCGGAGGCACTTCGTCGGCGCGTTCGGGGTCGTGGGCGCCGAGCGGCGGCCGTGCGCCAGCCCTGAGGCCTTCGCCGAGACCCTCGAGGAGTTGTCCACAGGCCAGCCGCCGCTTCTGGCTTTTTGCGACCAGGCTTTTTCCGAGCCGTGCTCGGAGGCGATAGAGCGGCTCCGCGGGAAGGGGACGGTCGTCCTGCTCCTTCCCGCCGAGCCGACCCGCGAACATCCGGCGCTCGACCAGATTCGCTCGATCATCGAACTGGCCGCCGGTGCCAACATCCTGGGTGAATACTAACGGGAAGAAGGCCATGCAGGAAGGCGTCGTCAAGAAGGTTGCCGGCCCGCTGGTCGTGGCCAGGGGCCTCGACCAGTCCTCCATGTACGAGGTCGTCAGGGTCGGCAAGGAGAAACTCTTCGGCGAGATCATCGAAATCCGAGGCGGCGAATACTCCATCCAGGTCTACGAGAGCACCGAGGGAATCGGCCCCGGCGACCCCGTCTATCCCACGGGCGACCCGCTGTGTGTGGAACTAGGCCCCGGCCTCATCTCGGCCATCTACGACGGGGTCCAGCGCCCCCTCGAGGCCATTCGCCAGGGCTTCGGCGACTTCATCGTCCGCGGCGCCGAACTCCCGGGCCTCGACCGCGAGAAGAAATGGCACTTCGTCCCCTCCGCGGCCGAGGGCGCCGAGGTCGGGCCGGGCGATGTCCTCGGAACCGTCCAGGAAAGCCCGCTAATCGCCCACAAGATAATGGTGCCCCCCGGCCTCTCCGGGCGCGTGGTCTCCATCTCCGAGACCGAGGCCACCGTCACCGACACCGTTTGCGTCATCGAGGCTCCCGACGGCCAGCGCCACGAACTCTCCATGATGCAACGTTGGCCCGTGCGCGTGTCCAGGCCCGTGGCCAAGCGCATACCGCCCACCGAGCCGCTGGTCACGGGCCAGCGGGTCATAGACACCCTTTTCCCAGTGGCGAAGGGCGGGACGGCGTGTGTGCCCGGGCCGTTCGGGAGCGGGAAGACGGTCGTCCAGCACCAGTTGGCCAAGTGGGCGAACGCCCAGATCATCGTCTACGTCGGTTGCGGCGAGCGCGGGAACGAGATGACCGACGTGCTCTTGGAGTTTCCGGAACTGACCGACCCCGAATCCGGCCGCCCGCTGATGGAGCGGACGGTGCTGATCGCCAACACCTCGAACATGCCCGTGGCGGCTCGCGAGGCGAGCGTCTTCTCTGGGATCACCATCGCGGAATACTTCCGCGACATGGGCTACAGCGTGGCGATGATGGCCGACTCGACGAGCCGCTGGGCCGAGGCCATGCGCGAGATTTCCGGCCGCCTGGAGGAGATGCCAGGCGAGGAAGGATTCCCCGCATACCTGGCCAGCCGCATCGCCAGTTTCTACGAGCGGGCCGGGAGCGTCGTGTGCCTCGGCTCCGATGGGCGCCAGGGAACCCTCAGCCTCATCGGCGCCGTCAGCCCCCCCGGCGGCGACCTCTCCGAACCAGTCGTCCAGGCCACACTACGAGTCGTCAAGGTCTTCTGGGGCCTCGACGACGCCCTCGCCGCCCAGCGCCACTTCCCCGCCATCAACTGGCTCACCAGTTACTCCCTCTACGAGGACGTGGCCAATGCCTACGCCCGCGACAATGTTGACCCCAGGTGGCCGGACGTGCGGCGGAGGGCCATGTGGCTCCTGAACCGCGAGGCCGAACTCGAGGAACTCGTCCGACTGGTCGGCGTGGACGCCCTCTCGCCCGGCGACCGACTCATCCTTCAGGTCGCCAAGATGGTCCGCGAGGACTTCCTCCACCAGAACGCCTTCGACCCCGCCGACACCTACACCTCGCTCCGAAAGCAATTCCTCATGCTCAGAAACATCGTCGCATTTTACGACCTCGCCAGGAAGGCGATGGACCAGGGCGCCGACATCGAACAAATCCTCGGCCTCGATGTCCTCGAGGACATCGCTCGGATGAAACGCATTGACGAGGGCCAACTCGAACAATTCGACGAGGTCCGCCGGAAGATCGAAGAACAACTCAACCAACTCGCCGGCCAACCAGCGGCCGCAAGTTAAACACGGGGAAAAGACCATGATCACCCTTTACAAGCAAGCGCGCGACCTGGTGGGGCCGCTCATGCTCGTCGAGGCCGTCGAGGGGGTCAGTTACGGCCAACTCGCCGAAGTCCGACTCCCCGACGGCGAGGTCCGACGCGGCCAGGTCCTCGAGGCCGACGAGGACCGAGCCGTCATCCAGCTCTTCGAGGGCAGCCGCGACATCGCCCCCGACAACGTCAAGGTCCGCTTCCTCACCCGCGGCCTCGAGTTGCCCGTCTCGCCCGACATCCTCTCGCGGGCATTCGACGGCGCGGGGCGACCCATTGACGGTGGGCCGCCGATAATCCCGGTCAAGCGCCTCGACATCAACGGCAGCCCAATCAACCCCTGCGCACGCGACTACCCAAACGAGTTCATCCAGACCGGAATCTCGACCATTGACGGGATGAACACCCTCGTGCGCGGCCAGAAACTCCCCCTCTTCAGCGGCTCGGGCCTGCCCCACGCCCAGGTCGGCGCCCAGATCGCCCGACAGGCCAGAGTGCTAAAGACCGGCGAGGGCTTCGCAGTGGTCTTCGCCGCGATGGGAATCACCTTTGAGGAAGCAAACTACTTCCTCGAGGACTTCCGCAGGACGGGCGCCATGGCCCGCGCGTGCGTCTTCATCAACCTCGCCGACGACCCCATCATCGAGCGAATCGCAACCCCCCGCGTCGCCCTCACCGCCGCCGAATACCTCGCATTCGACCTCGGCATGCACGTCCTGGTCATCCTGACCGACATGACCAACTACTGCGACGCCCTCCGTGAGGTCTCCGCCGCGAGAAAAGAGGTCCCAGGCCGACGCGGCTACCCCGGCTACCTCTACACCGACCTCTCGACCATCTACGAGCGCGCAGGACGCATCCGCGGGAAGAAGGGCAGCATCACCCAAATCCCAATCCTCACCATGCCCGACGACGACAAGACCCACCCCATCCCCGACCTGACCGGCTACATAACCGAGGGCCAGATTTTCCTCAGCCGCCCCCTCCACAACCAGGGCATCTACCCGCCCATTGACGTCCTACCCTCGCTCTCGCGCCTCAAGGACAAGGGGATCGGCGAGGGCAAGACCCGCGAAGACCACGCCGACGTCCTAAACCAACTCTACGCCGCCTATGCCCGGGGCAAGAACGCCCAGGAACTCGCCATCGTCCTCGGCGAATCCGCTCTCACCCCCACCGACAGACTCTTCGTCCGCTTCGCCGAGAGATTCGAGGCTGAGTTCGTCAGCCAGGGAATCTACGAAAATCGCACCATCCAGCAGACCCTCGACATCGGCTGGCGACTGATGGGAATGCTCCCACGCGGCGAACTCAAACGCATCAAGCCCGAAAACCTCGAGAAATACTATCGTCCCTCCGAGGAACTAGCCAAGGCCGAGGCCACCGCCTAGAGAAGACGCCATGCGCAGAAAAGTCCCTCCCACCCGAATGGAACTCCTGCGAATCCGCAAGAGGCTCGCCCTCGCGGTTCGCGGACACAAACTCCTCAAGGACAAGCTCGAGGGCCTCATAAAAGAGGTCACCGAGCGCCTCGACGAACTCAAGCGCCTGCGCCTCGAGGTGGACAGCGAGTTTCCCGAGGTCGTGGAACTCTTCACCCGCGCCGCCGCGCTCGCCTCTCCGGTCGCCGCCGAGACCGCTGCTGCCACCGCCTATCCTGGAGCGGTCCTCCGCACCACCGAACGGCGCGTCATGGGCATCCCGCTCGCCCGCTTCGACCTGGCGATGAGCGCAGACCTACAGCCCTACAACCTCTCCGAGACGTCTCCAATGCTCGACCGAGCCCTCGCCCGCCTTCTCGAACTCTTCCCCAAGGTCGTCCGACTGGCCGAACTCGAGGACGCCATCCGCCGCCTCGCCGACGAACTCGAACGCACCCGTCGGCGAACCAACGCCCTCGAGTACTCTGTCATTCCCGACCTCCGCGAGACCCGGCGAACCATCGAGGCAAGGCTCGAGGAGTACATGCGCAGCGACATCAGCCGCCTCATGAAGGTCAA
>CAYYCI010000123.1:0-9090 GCA_964470215.1 uncultured Planctomycetota bacterium | reverse complement strand
ATCTTCCCCTACTACCGCGAGGTCGTCGAGTTCTTCCATTCCTACGGCCTGCCCGTCGTTTTCCACAGCTGTGGGAGCACCCGGGAAGCCCTTCCTCTCATCGTCGAGGCAGGCTTCGACGGGCTCAATCCCATGGAGGTTGCGGCAGGGAACGACGTGTTGGAGTATGCCGAGCGCTATGGCGAGAAACTGGTCTTCGTCGGGGGCTTCGACAAGCGGATCATCGAGAGCCACGACCGCGCGCTCATTCGCCGCGAGGTCAGCCGGTTCATGGAGGCCATGAAGAGCCGCGGCGCAAGGTTCGTCTTCGCATCCGACCACTCGATCTCGACAAACACCGACTATCAGGACTACCTCTACACCGTCGAGGTTTACCGCGAACACGCGGCGCTCTCCTGAGGGCGGGGCGGCTGCGGAGGTGGGCGCAATGGGCGGGTCGCGGCGGGTTCCCTCAGCGGTCCCGGCCTCTCGAGGGTTGCAGGAGCAGCCGGAACTGAGTGGTGCCCTTGTCCTGGCATTTCTCGAGGATGGCCCGCTGGTGGAGCAGGTGGGCATTCAGGGCCTCGAACCTCCGCAGGGCCTCCTCGAGCTCGGCCACACGGCGAAATATCTCGCCCTGAGCCTCGACTGGCGCCTGACGCAGCCGGTCGGCCAACTGCCGGCGAGTGGCGGCGAGCTGGTTGCGGCGGGCGGCTGTGGCAGCCAACCTCCTGTCCACTTCTTGCCGAAGCCTCTCGAGCGGCGTCGGGCCCAGGAGGCCCGCGCCGCCTTCCGTCCTCAGCGCCACGACCTGTCCCCTCCTGACCGGGACGAGTCGCCTGGTGCGGCCAATGGTCACCGCAGCGCGGCCGTCGTGGGCGACGAGGGTGACGGTGCCGTGGAAGCCGGGCGACCGCCTGAGCGGCTGCGGCTGGACGTGGACGCTGACGAGCCCCGACCCCGGGGCCACACGTCCCAGCGGTGTGGCCACGAGCGGCACCCCGCGCGAGGCGGTGGCCCGGAAATACACCTCGCCTCGAAGGACCTGGAGGGCGGCGCCTGTCCGGGGGTCCGTCACTCGCACTATCGTGCCCGGCCCGAGCGCGGCCTTGAGCTTGCCGCCGGCAAGGTTGAGAGTGGCCGTCGAGTTCGCGGGAGTGGCGACGATGTCGCCTGGGGAGAGCCGCGAACTCGCACCGATCGGCCTCGACTCTGCCCCGACCAGCGCCGCACTCCCTCGCTCGACGACGGCCAGGGGCCGGCCACGCAGGAAACCGTAGCCCGCCAGGACGAAGAACATCGCCGCAGCAGCGATCATGGCGTAGCGGAGCAGCCGACTGCTGAGAGGCTCCGGACCCTCGGCCTGGTCGCGGGCCAGGAGGTGGACCCTGGCCATCGTTTGCCCGACGAAGCGGTCGGATGCCCTGTGTGTGGCGAGCGCGGCGTCGAGGGTGGCCAGCCGTCGGCGCGCTGCCGCCAGACGTTCCCGACAATCTGAGCACTCGCCCAGATGGGCCTCGGCATCAGCGGCGCTCATGGGGTCCAATTCGCCAACGACGTAGAGTTCGACAATCTCGTCGAATTCGCGGCAGTCCATGGCTAGCCCGAATCCTCCGATAGTCCGGCCGCTTTGTTCAGTTGGTCTCTCAGCATCTTGTATGCCCTGGTGAGGCGACTGGTGACGGTTCCGATGGCCACGCCCATCCGCTTCGCGATCTCGTTGCAGCTGAGGCCCTCGAGGTGTTTGAGCACCAGTGTGACGCGGTATGTTTCGGGGAGGGAGTCGAGCCCCCGCAGGACGAGGGCGGTCGCCTCGTGTCGCTCGGCGGCCTCGTCGGGGCGGGGGGCAGGGCTGCGATGGGGGAGCAGTGCCCCGACGGGCTCGCCATCGTGGGCGTCGAGCGAGGCGTGGTCGCGCCGCGAGCGGTGCCAGTCCACGCAAACGTGATGGGCGATGCCCAGGAGCCAGGCGCCGAATGCCTTGGGCTCGCGCAGGGACTCGAGCACCCGAAACGAGCGGACAAAGACCTCCTGGGCGAGGTCTTCGACTTCGGGACCCGGGACTCTGGCAGCGACATAGGTGGTGACGACGTTCTTGTACCTGGCGACCAGTTCGGCGAATGCATCGGTTTCGCCCTCGAGGACGGCGCAGACAAGTTCGGCGTCGCTTTGTTCGGGGGCCTGCGCATCGTCCACTTTCTTCACCCTAATGGTCGGTTGCGCGGGCGTTTTGCTGCGAGAGCCCCGGTGCTGGTCCGCGTCCCGGACCGCAAGGGTTTTCCGTGTCTTGGGTTACGAGGCTGGCATTCACGCCGCCCGGCGTCCAGATCATACGGCCTGGGCCTCGAGTGGTCAAGGAGGCTTTCCTGGGGCTGGGCGAGTGATCCACAAAGGGCACGAACGGCACGAAGAGTCTCGCCCAGGGCTGAGGGGCCGTGGGCGACGACCTCCGCCCCCGCTTCGCGGGGAATGGTTCCCCCGGTCTGGTTGGTAGGCAGGCTGTCTCGGCCGGTGTTCACGCGAGGGCCGGAAAACCCGAGAATGTCGAGGAAACCCACACCCGGTCTTGAAAGAGGCCGGCGCCTGGCGGGTGTCGGCCCTCCGGGCTCGTTCGCAAAGGGGGGCTCAATTCCGTTGTTCCATCGAGGCGAGGACTTCTCGTGCAGCGGCGCGGATTTCGGGGTTGAGGTCGTCGGTCATCTGGTTGAGGAAGCGGCGGGAGCCCTTGGGGTCCACCTCGGCCATCAGCCACACGATGGTTCCCATCCCTCCGACCTCGTCGGTGATGCCGCGGTAGCGCAGCCGCCGCAGGCCGTGTGCTATCTGGTAGAGTTTGGCCAGTTTCTCGTGGTCGTCGAGGACTCTGAGCTCGTGAATGGCCCAGCGGCGGATCTCGCCCTTGGGGTCGAGTTGCTTGCCGAAGAGCACCGACTCGACAAGCCGCTCGAGGACTTCGGCATAGCGGAGTTTCTTGAGGGCGGCGATGGCGGCGGCACGAACCCGCAACGGGGTCTTGTGGCTATTGAGGAGCTGGACGAGGCTTCCGGCCTTTCGCACGTCCACGACCTCTGCCAGGGCTTCGACCGCTGCCTCGCGCACCTCGGAGGGTTGGTTGGCGCGGAGGATAGCGGCGTTGAGCGCGGCGAGGATGCGCTTGTCGGGCGAGCGCTGGTGGATGGCGGCCAGCGCATGGGCCGCCTCCTGGCGAAGACGCGGATCCCCGCGTTCCAGCGCCTCAGCCAGCACCCCCACGCATCGCTCGCTGCCAACCTCGCGGAGTTTTCGGGCGGCTTGCACGCCCTCGTAGGGGTCCCCGGCACGCGACAGCGCCGCCTCGATGCAGCGACGAGCCTTCGACTCTCTCAATCGCGACAGGATAGACACTCCGCCCTCCTTCCCTGCCCATCAGGCGACCTATTGATACCACGGCGCGGGCGTGCCGTCAATAGCGGATTTCGTAAAACGTGTGGTTGCCCAGCCGGGCTCCGGCACCCGGTGCGAGGGCCTCACCATTCTTGACCGCGCGTGGGCGGAAGCAATATAATGGCCGAGGCGTAAGGGTGGGCTCTGCCCGTCCTTTTTCTATCCCGGTCGCTACAGCCCCAACGGCGTTCCAAGGAGCAATCACAATGCGGTTCAGGGAGTTGTTGTTGATCGGCGTGCTGTGCGCCGTGTTGATCCTCCAGGTAGCCCCCGGGGCCGAGAAGGCCAGCGAGACCACCTACGAGAGGTTCAGGCGGTTCGTCACGGTCCTCGAGCAGGTCAAGCGCCACTACGTCACCCCCGTGGACGACGACAAACTCTTCCTCGGGGCCTACAAGGGCATGCTCGCCGAACTCGACCCCTACAGCCAGTTCCTCACCAAGACCGACGTCGAACAACTCGAGATCGACACCGAGGGGGAGTTCGGGGGCCTGGGCATCGAGATCACGCTCGACGAGCGCAGAGTGCTGACCGTCATCACCCCCCTCGAGGACACCCCGGCGATGAAAGCCGGGGTTCTGCCCGGCGACCGCATCGTCGAGATCGAGGGCCGGAGCACCTATGGCATCACGCTCCTGGACGCGGTCCAGAAACTCCGCGGCCGCCCTGGCACAAAGGTCACCATCACGGTTATCCATCAACTCACCGGTAAACGCGAGAAACTCACCATCACCCGCGACGTCATCAAGGTCAAGAGCGTGCGCGCGGCCCACATGGTGGACGAGAAAGCCAAAGTTGGCTACATCCGCATGAACAACTTCCAACGTTCCACCCCCCAGGAGCTCGACGAAGCGGTCAAGAAGCTCCTCGCCCAGGGCATGCGGGCGCTGGTCCTCGACCTGCGGCGCAACCCCGGCGGCTTGCTCGACAGCGCCGCCGCCGTCGCCGACCGATTCATCAACAAGGGCGTCATCGTCACCACCAGAGGCCGAACGCCCGAGACCGTCCATCGCTTCGAGGCCCACGAGGAGGGCACCTACCCCGACTTCCCGCTCGCGGTGCTCGTCTCTAGTTACACCGCCAGCGGCTCCGAGATCGTCGCGGGAGCCGTCCGGGACCACCATCGCGGCATCATCGTCGGCTCTCGAACCTTCGGCAAAGGCTCGGTCCAGAGCATCTTGTCGCTGGCCGGCGGCGCGAAGTTGCGCCTGACCACCGCCTACTACTACACCCCCAGCGGCCGCTGCATCCACCGCCAGCTCAACGCCAAGCCCACCGACCCCTGGGGCATCATGCCCGACATCGAGGTCAAGACGACCTTCGAGGACGAGTTGGCTCTCGGCGAACACTTCCGCAAGGAGCGCATCGTCGAGAACACCCACGACGAGAAGGCGGTCCCGCCCCCCGGCGGCGAGGCCGAGAAGAAAGAAGAGTTCGTGGACAAGGCGCTCGTGCGCGCCGTCGACGCGCTAAAGGCCATTCTCGTCTATCGCTCCAACTAAGCACAGCATCCCAGGTCGAGCATGCTCATCCTCGGGATCGAGACATCCTGCGACGAGACCGCCGCGGCGGTCGTCAGGGATGGCCGCCGTGTCCTGGCCAGCGTCGTCGCGTCCCAGGAGCACCTCCACGCCAGGTACGGCGGCGTGGTCCCGGAGATAGCCTGTCGCGCACACCTCGAGAGCATCGTCCCGATAATTGACCAGACGCTCGAGCGGGCGGGCGTGAGGCTCGCCGACCTCGAGGCCATCGCCGTGACCAACCGCCCGGGCCTCATCGGCGCCCTCCTGATCGGCGTGGCCGCTGCTAAGACGCTCAGTTGGCTCCTCCGGGTCCCGCTCGTGGCCGTCAACCACATCGAGGCCCACCTCTACGCCCCGAACCTCGAGCGCCCGCTGAACTACCCGATCGTCGGGCTGATCGCCTCCGGGGGCCACACCGCGCTCCTCTACGCCGAAAGCCCGATCGAGACCGAAGTCATCGGCACGACGACCGACGACGCCGCAGGCGAGGCTTTCGACAAGGCCGCCGCAGTCCTCGGCCTGGGTTATCCCGGCGGCCCGGCGATTGACCGCGCGGCCAAAGGAGGCAATCCCAACGCGGTCGAGTTCCCTCGCACGATGCTGGAACCCGATTCGTTCGACTTCAGTTTCAGCGGGATCAAGACCGCGGTTCTCTACCACTGCTATGGCCAGAACGCGCCGGGCCGTGAGGGCGAGCCGCCACCGCCGGACCAGGTGCCCGACCTGGCGGCCAGTTTCCAGGAGGCGGTGGTGGATGTCCTGGTGGCCAAGTCGCTCCGCGCCGCGCTCTCACGCGGGGTCGAGACCCTGGTGGTCGGCGGCGGGGTCGGCTGCAACTCGCGCCTGAGGGCGCGCCTGGCCGAAGAATGCGCCAAGGTCGGCCTCGGGCTGCGGTTTGCCCCTCCCGAACTCTGCACCGACAATGCCGCCATGATCGCCGGCCTCGGCGAACACCTCCTGAAGGCGGGCGAGGTCGCCGGCCCAGACCTGACCGCCTATCCCTACTTGCCCTTCACCCGCGCGCCCAGAAAGGGAAAGGCCAAACGATGAATCCCGAAAAACTCCGACAACTCCTCCGCGACGTCCAGGCAGGCTCGGTCTCCCCCGAGGAGGCCCTCGAGCGGATCAAGCACCTGCCGTTCGAGGACATCGGGGTGGCGACCGTGGACACCCACCGCGAACTCCGCTGTGGGGTCCCCGAGGTGATCTTCTGCCAGGGCAAGACCCCGGAACAAACCGCCGCCATAACGGAGCGCCTCCTCCGGGCCGACGCCGAGGTCCTCGCCACCCGCGCCTCCCGCGACCACTGGGAAGCCGTCAAGGCCATCTATCCCCAGGCCGAATACCACGAGCAGGCCAGGATCATCATCTGCAACCGCAAGCCGAAGACCCTCGCCCCCGGGACCATCCTGGTGGTAAGCGCGGGCACGAGCGACATCCCCGTGGCCGAGGAAGCCAGAATAACCGCCGAACTTCTCGGCAACCGCGTGGACAGGCTCTACGACGTCGGAGTGGCTGGAATCCACCGCCTCCTGAGCCAGACCGAGGCCATCTTCGAGGCGAACGTCCTGATCGTCGTCGCCGGGATGGAGGGCGCACTCGCGAGCGTCGTCGGCGGACTGACCGGCCGGCCGGTCATCGCGGTCCCGACCAGCATCGGCTACGGCGCAAGTTTCGGCGGCCTCGCCCCACTCCTCGCCATGCTCAACAGTTGCGCCAGCGGAGTGTGCGTCGTAAACATTGACAACGGTTTCGGCGCTGGCTATATTGCCTCGCTGATTAACCACTCCAACCTCCCCGAGAGCAAAGCCCGCCACAAGGGAGAGTGAGCAATGTCCCAACGCAGCGAGGTGATGGCGCGAATCCGTGAACTCAAACTCGTCGCCGTCGTCCGAAGCACCGCTGAGCAGGTCGAGCCGGTGGTCCGCGCGCTCCTCGAGGGCGGCGTTCGGGCAATCGAGATAACCTTCAGCGTGCCCCGAGCACCCGAGATGATCGTCATGGTCCGCGAGCGGTTCGGCGAGCAGGTTCTCCTCGGCGCGGGCACGGTCCTCGACGCCCAGAAGGCCAACGACGCCATCGCCGCCGGCGCTCGCTACATCGTCGCCCCGGGCACCGACCTGGAGGTCGTCCGCCTGTGCAACGCGCGCGACGTGGCCGTCGTGCCGGGGGCCTTCACCCCGACCGAGATCGCCAACGCCTGGCGGAGCGGCGCCGACTGTGTGAAACTCTTCCCCGCCGGCACCCTGGGAATCCCGTATCTGAAGGCCATCCGCGCGCCCATGCCCGACATCCCAATCATGCCGACCGGCGGCGTGGACGTGGACAACGCGGCCGACTGGCTGCGAGCCGGCGCCGTCGCGCTGGGCGTCGGCTCCAAACTCGTCCTCAAGGACGCATTGGCCGCCGGCGACTACGCCAGGATAACCGAGCGAGCGCGGCAATTCCTCGAGGCCATATCGAAAGCCTGAACCGCCAGCGAGGGACCCCACGTTGTTCGAGCCCCACGAGGCCATTCGCAAACTCGACCGACAGCCCGCCGACCATAAAGGTCGGTTTGGCCACGTCCTCGTCCTGGCCGGCTCGACCGGCTATCTCGGCGCGGCTTGCCTTGCCGCCAGAGCCGCATTGGTGAGCGGCGCCGGCCTCGTCACCCTCGGAGTCCCAAAGACCCTCTGGCCGATCGCCGCCGCGAAACTCACCGCATGCATGACGCGACCATTCAAGGATGTCGGCACCGGGGCATTTGCCCTCGGCGGCCTCGGCGAAATCCTCGACTTCGCCCAGCGCTGCAACGCCGTGGCGCTCGGGCCAGGGATCGGAACCCATCCTTCCACCGTCAAACTCGTCCACGCGCTCGTCCGCGGCCTGGCAAGACCGCTGGTGATTGACGCCGATGGCCTGAACGCTCTGGCGGGAGAGGTGGCAGTGCTCGCCGAGGCTCATGCCCCGCGCATCCTCACCCCACACCCGGGCGAGATGTCGCGCTTGACCGGAAAGCCCACCGCCGACATACAGGCCGATCGGGAGGCAACCGCTCGCGAATTCGCCAACCGCCACCGCATCACCCTCGCCCTGAAAGGCCACGCCACGGTCGTCACCGACGGCCGCCACTGCTACGTCAACCCCACCGGAAACCCTGGGATGGCCAGCGGAGGCGCGGGCGACGTTCTGACCGGCATGGTGGCGGCGTTGGTCGCCCAGGGCTTGGAGCCTCTCGAGGCGACCGCCCTGGCCGTCCACCTCCATGGCCTCGCCGGCGACCTGGCGGCCGCGCGCCTCGGCCAAATCTCCCTCGAGGCCACCGCGCTCCTGGCCGCCATCCCCGATGCCTTCCAATCTCTCACGACCAGGCCCAAAGGGAGTTAGCCATGATCAAGAAGGTCCGGATGCCACAGTTGGGCCAGACCGTCGAGGAAGCCACAATCGAGGTCTGGCACCGCAAGGAGGGCGAGAAGGTCGAAAAAGGCGACGTCCTCCTCGAGATAACCACCGACAAGGCCACCCTCGAGGTCGAGTCCTATTTCGAGGGCATCCTGAAGAAAACCCTCTACAAGGAAGGCGACGTCGTGCCCGTGGACGCGGTGATCGCCCTCATCGGCGACCCCGACGACGAGGTGAGCGACGAGATGGTCCGCGAGGCACTGGAGGCGGCCGCGGCGGCGCCCGAGGCCCAGGCCGCCCCCGCTCCTTCTCCGGCGGCCGCGCCTCAGCCCCAGCCGTCCGTGGCCCAGCCCGGGGCGCCCGCCGCTCGACCCATCCCGACCCAAGCCCCAACGACCGCCGTGGCAGAAGCACCGCCCGGGCGCCTGTTTGCCTCCCCGAGGGCCCGCCGGGTCGCGCGCGAACTCCTGGTCCCACTCCAACTCGTCCGCGGCAGTGGGCCGAATGGTCGGATCGTCGAGCGCGACGTCCTGGCCTACGCCGAGCGACTGCGCGGCGTCCGCGCCACCCCTACGGCCCGCGAGATCGCTTTCCGCCGGGGAGTGGACCTCGCGGCCGTGCGCGGGACAGGCCCGGACGGGCGGGTGACGCGGGCCGACGTGGAGGCGGCGCCAGCCGCAGCCCCTGCTGTCGGGCGCAACGTTCCCTTGACGGCCATGCGCAGGATCGTGGCCGAGCGCATGTCCGAAAGCAAGGCCACAATCCCCCATTTCTACCTGAC
>CAYYCI010000122.1:0-9102 GCA_964470215.1 uncultured Planctomycetota bacterium | reverse complement strand
GGACCTCCCCACGGACTGACACGGACAATCACCGACGAACACGGACCTTCCCGCCGCCTGGTCCGTGTAGGCGGGGCGTCCCGCCCCGCGTCCCGCTGGGAGAATCCGAAGGACCAAGCTCCACGCCCGCGCGCTGACCTTCTCCCTTCGGTCGAGCCCCTCGGCGTTTACTTCCTCCTCCGGCGCCTGGCGAGCATCAGAAGGCCAAGGCCGACAAGAACGCTGGTGGTGGGCTCCGGGACGAAGGTGTAGAGACCCTCGGCCACAGCGACGAGGCCCGCCACCTCGGTGGTCAGGCGCAGGTAGTGGGTGGAGCCGAAGGGGAAAGTCATGATGTCCTGGGCCAAGAGGAGGTCGGCCACGGTGAGGTTGTCGGCCAGGATGCTCCACAGGCCGGTCAGGTCGGTGGAGAAGTACTGGGCGGGGACGTAGTCCCAGGCGCCGGGATTGCCCAGGTCGTGGGTGGTGTCCCAGGGCGGCAGCCACTGGAGCGCGGTGCGCTCGCCGCCATCGTCCTCCATCGCGATGAAGCGGAAGGTGTGTTCCCCGGCGGCCAGGTCTATGTTGCCGATGGTGTGGGTGTTGTAGGAGTTGTCGTTGAGGACTTCGATGTCGTCAATCCACAGGCGCGCGCGGTTGTCCACCATTTCGCGGAAGTAGTAGGTTCCGTCCTGGTCGACGGTGAGGAAGCCGGTCCATTGGACCCACATCCGGTCTTCCTGGGTGCCCCAGGGTCCGTAGCCGAAGTTGTCGTCGAAGTAGAATTCGTCGGGCGCTGGGCTGGGGCCTCCGATGCGGCTGTCGGGGGTCAGGTCGTGGCGGTAGCCGAGGAGGACGGCGGGGTTCCAGTTGCCGGTGTGGGTGTAGTATGCGCCGAGGAGGCCGGGGTAGCGCCCCTCGAGCCGCTCCTCGAGGACCCATCGGTCTGGCCTGATGTTCATCCCGAGGGCCGGGACGTTCGCGACGGCGGTGCCGGCGATTGCCAGGGTTGAGTAGTTGAGGTGGAGTTCGGCTTGGGGCTCGACGTTGAAGCCGACCCCGCCCCAGTCTATCTCGAAGCCGTTGTTGGCCGGGTTCGTGGTCTGGACCAGAATGGTCTTGGGCGAGGTGTCGTTGACCCCGTGAGCGAACTCGATGACCGAGCCGGAGGAGTGTTCGTAGTGGTAGAACTCGATCGGGTATAGGCCGGCCTTGGGGAAGTAGGCGTAGATGTAGTTGGACGTGCCGGTGGTCAGCCCGCGGTCGCCGGCGTGACGAGCGAAACGCTTGCCGTTGATGTAGAAGTCGAAGCCGTCGCCGGTGCTCACGCTGAATGGGTAGATGCCCGGGGAGGGGATGTAGACCAGGCCGGTGATTCGGGTGACGAAGTTGTTGTCGTTGGCGGGGGTGTCTATGGGGAACGGGTCGTAGCCGGGCCAGTTGCCGTCGCTGCCGTTCTGGGGGTCGCGCATGTCGAGGAGTTGGCGGACCTCGATGACCCCCGCGTCGGGGTTGTTGCGGAAGAAGTTGATTGCCTGGTCAACGTTGTTGGTGGTGGCGCCTCGGAACGCCTGCTGGACTCGCAGGCCGTCGTCGGGGGGCGAGGGAAGGGTGCCCTCCCAGAGGGGCTCGCCAACGCTGTTGGCGCCGAGGGCGCCGGTCACCTCGTAGGAGCAGGCCGTGGCGACAGGGAAGACCTGCCAGGCGCTTCCTCCGCCGGGCGGGTCCCAGTCAATGATCAAGCCTGCATCACCATCACGCTCGTAGTAGGCGATGTCTATGTCGTGGGCGCCGGGGGTGAGGTGGATAGTGCCGGTGTCGGTTCGGATGCCGTGGTAGCCGGTGTTGTTCGCCACGAGTTGGCCGTCAATGAGGAGGGCCGCTCCATCGTCGCTTCTGGCGCGGAAGCGGTAGTCGCCCTCGGTGGTGATGTTTAACTGGCCGCGCCACCAGGCCAGGTCGTTGTTGTTTCCCACGCTGACCCCAATGCTGCCGAAGACATTTCCGTTCGTGCGGTTGGCGCCGGCGCCCGGTGGCAAGTCGAGGTTGACGTCCAGGGGCCGGACGTAGTTCGGCGTGCGATTCTCGACGAGGGAGCGGAGACCCTCGAGGCTGGTGATGTTGCGCTGGGCGCCGATGCTCTCGGGGTTGACATCGTAGTAGAAGCCGAGGAGACCTGGGCCGGAGTGGCTGACGTTGAGTGCGTCGGGGTTCTGGAAGACCTGGAGGTCGTCAGCCGGGTCGCCGAGGACGGTGAACTCATTGGCCTGCCAGTCATCAGGCATCCAGGCGCCCTCGCGGGAGGCGACCTCGAGGCCAGGGTTGGCGCCATTGGCGTGATACCACTCGACCTCGATGGGCCAGTAACCGGGCGCGGTGAATCGCACGGGGACGATATCCGGTGGGGTTGGAAAGGAGCGATTGCCGGTTGCCTGGGCCACAAGTGTGTCCCCGATCTTCAGGCGGAAGCCATCGTCGCTGCCCACCGCGAAGGTCCGAGTGTACTCGAAGACGTCCGGGTCGGGATTTTGGTCCCAGGCCTCGGGGATATGAAGGTAGCCTGTGATCCGCGCGACGTAGTCGGCGGGGTCGCCCTCTTTGTCGGCGTGGTCCGGCGCCGGTATGCCGACGTCGGATGGGTAGAGACCGTTCGGACCTATGTCGGCGCGGGGGATGTCGAGCACCGCGGTCGTGTGGTGGCCGCTGTCGCCGGGGCGCAGGTGGTCGAGGTAGTCGAGCCCGCGGTCGAGGTCCGGGATCGTCCCGCGCGGATGGGCCAGGAAGGCCGAGAGCCCCGGATCGGTGGAGACGCTCGTAAGTGGGGTTCCTTGAATCTCCATTGAGGGCGGTGGCCCCCACTGGCCGGGGATCAGTTGCGGGACCATGGCGGCGAAGCAGACCGTGCCGCCGCCCATGCCGTACCAGATCGCCTCGGCGTCGCCGGGGAATGGATAGCCCGCGGGGCCGACCTCGTTGGCATCTTGAGTGATGTACCACCAGCCCGCGAGGCTGCCGCCGGCCGTCCAGTGGGATTCGGTCGTCGAGAAGAACTGGTTCTCGCCGGGGTCCTGCACGTCGTTGTTGTTGGCGTCGAAGACGTAGCCCCGCGGAGCGCGCAGTGCGCCCGCGAGGGAAGGCGGGCTGCCAGTGTCGGTCGCCTCCACGACCACGAAGAACGGCTCGTCTGGGATGTCAGGGGGAAGCGTGACGTTGGCGGTTTGAGTTCCGCCGGCGAGGGTAACCGGGTCGACGAGGCCGCTGGGGTCGTCAGGGAGATAGCGGTCGCTGCTGAAGTGCCAGGTCGAGCCTCCTGAAGAGCGGCCCATGACGTCGAGGGTCATCGAGGGCACGATGTCGGGGGGCGCCGTGCCTGCGGCCAGTTGACCGATCTCGAAGGGGCCGAGCGCGTGGTCCCAGATCGCCACCTCGTCAATGAGACCCTTGAAATAGCGGGGCGAGAAGTCGCGCCCAATCCGCACATCGGCGTTGCTTGCCGTGTTTATCGCCTGGCCCCGCTCCGCGCTCGTGCCCTGGGGCACGCCGTCCACGTAGAGCAGGACATCCCGGGCGTTTGGGTTGCTCAATGAGGGGAGAACGGCTGCCACGTGGTGCCAGGCGTCGTCGCGGACGTCGGTGTCACCGACGATGTAGCCGTTGTTGACCTCGACCCGGATGGCGCCCGCGGTGCCATTGCTATCCTGGACGCGGAAGTTCCACTTCTTGCCTGCCTGGTTCTGGCCCCAGGAGATGATCGCTTCGTTGTTCTTCCCTGTGGTCTTGATCCAGGCGGATATGGTGCGGGCCTGGGTTCCGGTCACGCCCTTGTAGCCGTCGGCGCGCACGAAATCGTTGTTGCCATCGAATGAGATCGAGTTGGTGTTGGGGTAGGCGGTCGGCGCCGGTTGCCCGCTCCAGGCGGCGCCGTTGCGGAGCGAGGCGTCGTGGCCGCCGGCAACGTCGGCGGTGTTCCCTCCTGTCCCTTCCTCGAACGCCCAGTAGGCCACCAGGCCGGCCTGAGCCGCCGACAGGCACAGCGCCGCCCACAATGCCCCGAAGACGAAAAGTCGGCGAGCCATGGGAAGCGCTCCTTTCTGCGCTAGTCTCCCCGGTTATTCCTCCTACCACGTTTGCTGATTCCGGCGAGCGCCAGGCCGCAAAGGACCACGGCGACCGTGGCTGGCTCGGGGATGATCAGGTGGCCGTAGCCGTTGTTGTAGAGGTAAGCGATTTCGTCCCGGGAGAGCGCCCGGTTCCAGATGCCCACCTCGTCAATGAGCCCCTCGAAATCGCCCCAGTTGTTGCTCCCAACCCGCGCCATGCCCAGCGACAGGGGCGAGGAGCCGCTTGCGTCCACGTTCCTCGTGAACTCGGGCCAGGAGTCCACGAACGCGCCATTGAAGAAGAGTTTCAGACCGCCGTCGGCCTTATCGTAGGTGACCACCAGGTGGTGCCAGGCGTCGTCGGCGATCCCGCCTGGGACCGCGGTCCAGACCGTCTTGTCCGGACCATTCACGTCGAGATAGATTTCGACCTGGTCGCCATCGGTGCCGAGCTCGAAGTTGTCGTTGTCCGCGCTCGAGGATTCGGCGATCAGGATGTTGTCCACACCGTGGTTTGTGGCGTCGTTGCGGTCGGTGTGGCGGTTGAACCACATCGAGACGGAGAATGCGTCGAGGTTGTCGAACATGCTCGTGTCGCCGAAGTTCACGGCGTCGTTGTCCCCGTCGAAGTCCGTCGCGTAGTCGAGTTTGCCGAGCGCCGTCGCCGTGTCGCCCACCGTGGTGCCGTCGTAATTGCCGAGGGTGTCGGGCGTGATGCCCCCCGCGATGGTGTCGAGTTTCCAGTTGGCGAGCAGGCCGAAGCGAAGCGAACTCCCGGGGCTGGTCACCCGCGGGTCGTCTGGGGGAACGCCTGCGGCCAGGAGGGCGATCTGGTCGGCGCTCAGCGGGTGGTTCCACAGCGCCACCTCGTCAATCAGGCCCTTGAAGTAGCGGTTGGCGAAGTCCTGAGCGATCCGCACGTCGGCGCTTCGAGCGGTGTTTATTGCTTTCGATGATTGAGCGCTCGTGCCCTGGGGAAGCCCGTCCACGTAGAGTTGAACGTCGGTGACATTGGGATTGGGCACCTCGGGCAGCACCGCGGCCACGTGGTGCCAGGCGTCGTCACGGACGTCGGTGTCGCCGACGATGTAGCCCCCATTGACCTCGAGGCGGATGGCGCCGGGGGTGCCGTTGCTGGTCTGGACGCGGAAGTTCCATTTTCGCCCCGGCTGGTTCTGGCCCCAGGAGATGATGCTCTCGTTGTTCTTGCCCGTGGTCTTGATCCACGCGGAGAACGTGCGCGGGTGCTTGCCCACGATGCCCTTGTAGCCGACGGCCTGGACGAAGTCGTTGCTCCCGTCGAAGGAGACCGAGTCGGTGTTGGGATAGGTGGTCGGCGCAGATTGGCCGCTCCAGGCCGCGCCGTTCTGAAGCGTGGCGTCGTGGCCACCCACCGGGTCAGTGGCAATTGTCCCGCTGCCGTCCTCGAACTGCCACCAGGCGACCAGCCCGCAGCGACCGGAAGAGGGGACAAGGGCCACAAGCGGGAGCAATGCGAGCACAAGCCTTTGGCAAGCCATGATAACACCTCCTCTTATCCTGTGGCGGAATGGATAGCAAATCCCGTGCCGGCGCACCACACGTTTCGGCACTTTTCGCCTGCGCCATAACCTCCCACGACCGTGGCAATTGTGGAATTAGCGCGCGGGCCTTGCGCGCGCTTCGCGCGTGCGGGGCAAAATGCCATGTTGCCAATCGTCAACACCCATTTCGGCTCGATCCTTGCTCCTGTGGCCTAATCCCTCGCAGTTATTATGCTTGTGGCATGTTGCCAATCGTCAACGCCCTGTGACGAAAATCAACATGCGCCGGCAGCCAGAACCGCTCACACTCCAGGCTGCAAATCTCCACTTTCCTGCGTGCGTTGTTGACAACGCCACCGCGGGCCGGTATATTCCTTCCATCCCCGTTCAGTCTCTTCCGGACCTTCCCCGTCGAGAGCAGCTTATGGCCGTCGCCAGGACGCGTTCCCGTCGGGTCTCTTCGCCTTCGAGATTGCTGGCCCGCTACCTGCGGGAGTCGAGCGATTTCGCCACCGGGTTCCTGTTCATTCTCCCGCTTTTGGTCGGCTACGAGGTCGGTCTGGCGCTGTTGCGCTCGGACGTGGTGAACCTGGCGGGCGGGGTGATCCGCCTGGTGTTCCACCTCTTCGGCCCGGCCGAGCCGGTGGTCTTCGCCGCTCTGACCGCCTGCCTGGTCGTGGTGGCGCTCCGTCGAGCGGAACGCATGAGGCTCGACGCCGAACTCTTCGGCGTCATGTTCCTCGAGAGCCTCGCCTATGCTTTCGTCCTGGGGCTGGTGTGTGTGTTTGTGGCCAGGCGCCTGACCGCGATGGCCATGCCCCCCGGGGCCACCCTGGCCGAGAAGGTAGTCCTTTCGGTAGGGGCGGGGGTTTACGAGGAGGTCGTCTTCAGAGTCGTGGTGCTGGGCGCGCTCTACTACGGCCTGAAGGCCACGGGGCGGGTGAAGCCGTCAGTGGCGGCCCTCGTGGCCATCGTGGTCTCGTCGGCAGCCTTCTCGCTCTGTCACCACATCGGCCCTTACGGCGACCCCCTCGAGGTCGGGCGAGTGGTCTACCGGTTTGCCGTGGGGCTTTTCTTCGCGGCGATCTACATCTACCGGGGTCTGGGCATCGTGGTCTATGCCCACGCGCTCTACGACATCTTCGCCTCGCTGGCGCGATGAGGGGTTGACAGCGCCACGGCCCCGTGGTCTAATGCCCTGTGGAAGGAGCGGGACGTGATAGACGAGGAACTGGAGTTCAAGATCGAGCAGTTGGACCTGATGGTCAAGCGGTGGCGACGCTTCTTCAACCTCTACCGCAAGATCTCCAAGCCAGGGGAGGCATCTCCGAAAGAAGAGCATGAATTCGCCGAACTGGCGACCTACTTCACCCGCACCTACACCCCGCTGGCCACAAATGTCGGGCTAAGAATCCAGGGCCACCCCGACATCCTGGCGCTCGTGACCGACCTCACCGACGCCGAGGCCGTCCGGCAGATGTCCGACATGCAGCGCCGGGCATTCGAGAACGACTGGCGAGCCAACAACACCGCCCTGAACCAGAAGCTGGGCGAACTCCAACTCCTCAGCGAACACCTCCAGAACGTCTCGGCTTTCGCCTACTACGCCAAGCGGTTCTTCGCCAATCGAGTGGTTCAATGGACGGTCGGCCTTTCGATTGTCGTCATCCTACTGGGCGTCTTCGGCGTCTTCAGGATGCTCTTCCAGTTCCTCAACGACCTCGTCAACAAGTAGCCTGCCCCTGGCCTGATCCTCGATGGGCGACAAACTGCTCTTCCTCGCCGACCTCCACCTGTGTCCCGAAGCGCCCGAACGTCTCCGTTTCGTTTGCGACTTTCTGCGCACCCAACGCCACGCCGCGGCCGGCATCTTCATCCTCGGGGACCTGTTCGACTACTGGGTCGGGGCCAAACAGTTGCGGCTGCGCCCGTGGGCCGAAATCCTTGAAGCCCTCGCCGAGTCCTTGAGCGGCGGCCCCCCGGCCGGCGTCATCGGCGGCAACCGCGACTATCTCCTCGACCCCGCTTCGCTCGCCCCCTACGGCCTCCTGAGCCTCGGGATGGAGCACTGGTTCACCCGCGACGGGCTGCGCTTCTGCCTGGTCCACGGCCACATGCAATTTCCCGATCCCCCCCTCTCGCGGCTTTTTCTCCGCTTCATCCAGAGCGGCTTCATGCGGCGGGTAGCCGGGGCGGCGCCGTTGGCGGTGAGCGACTTCGTGGCCACGTCGCTGCGTCGCTGGCGCAGATTCATCAATTGGAACAAGGACCCCGCGAAGGCGCGGCGCTACGACCCGGCGCGCTTCGCATCGTTCTTCGAGCGTGGAGCCGACGTCGTCATCTGTGGCCACAACCACTGGGCACGCGACTATTCACCCGAACTCTCCCTTCCCGGCAAGCGCCTTCTGGCCGTCGGCACCTGGACCAGCGGCCCCTCCTACCTCGAGTACTCCCAGGGCACCTTTCGCCTCGTTGACCCCATAATGCTGAGCCACGACTGACAGGGCGCGGGCGCATCCCTCCGGGCATGGCCACGTAATACGGGAGCAGCGGAGGACTCACTCAGCGGCGTGTGCGGCCGTGGGCTTCCTGGCTCGCACCCACAGGATGCACGGTTCGTCGGTGCCTTCCTCTGCCAGAGTTCCCGCGAGGCAATGGCGGTAGCTGTCGCCCGGTGGACCCTTCCTGCTTATCCGATAAGAAAGTATGTCGAGATGGCGGAGGAGATGCCTGTGGAGAATCTCCTCGGTCAGTTGCTGAGGTTCGGTGAAGCCGGGTCTCTCTCCGAGGTTGAACGAGCCAATGAGGTCACCGCCCGGGGCGAGGATTCGGAGCATCTCCCGACACATGGTCGCGAGGCGGTCCACGTGGTCGAGCGCGTTGAGGGTGAAGAGCACGTCAACGTAGCCGGAAGGCAGCGGAATCCACTTCTCGGTGCAACACACATAGGTCATCGGGCGTTCAGCGATGCCGAACTCGACGAACTCGTCGGCCAACACGTCACTCCCGATCCTCCCTCGCGCCGCCCGCGCCCAGCATAGCGACCCGCGCGGGCCGCAGCCGAAGTCCGCCACCACCTTGCCGGCCAGGAAGTCCTGCGACGCCTCCCCGGCCATCGCCAGGAACAGGCGCTCGTAATGCTCGTTCCTTAAGCACCCGCCCTCCCTCTCTTGCCGCGCGCGCCAAAAGCGCAGTGCCTTCACGTGCTTGGGGTTCCGCCACACCAGCGGGTGGCGCAAGCGCCAACGCAGCCGTCGCAGCGGCATCCGCACCCGTGACCACACTTTGCGGCTGACCGCCATCTTGCCCTCGATATCCAAGGCCCGCGCAATTCTACGGAGGCCCCATGCCTCTGCCAAGGCTGCCGAGTGAACCGCCAACTTTTGTTTTGTAGTTCCGCCTTCAGGCGGCTCGTGGTTCGTAGTTCCGCCTTCAGGCGGCTCGTGGTTCGTAGTTCCGCCTTCAGGCGGCTTCCGGTTCGTAGTTCCGCCTTTAGGCGG
>CAYYCI010000121.1:0-9143 GCA_964470215.1 uncultured Planctomycetota bacterium | reverse complement strand
GACGATCTTTTCGAGATCATTGACCTGTGTCGCCACCACGGCCTGAGGGTGCGGATCGTGACCAACGGCCTGCGACTGGCCGACGAGGACTACTGCCGGCGCATCTGCGAGGCCAAAATCCCGGTCTTGTTCGGTTTCGACGGACGGGACCGCAGCATCTACGAGCGCCTGCGCAAGAACCCAGGAGCCTACGACAAGAAGGTCAAGGCCCTCGAGAACCTCGCGCGCATGGCCACCAGGAAACACACCATCATGGTCTGCGTGGCTCGCAAGATAAACGACCGCCACATGGGCGACCTGATCGAGTTCTGCCACGAGAACCGCCATTGGATTGACGCTCTCCACCTCATCCCGCTGACCGAGACCTGGGAAGAGGGGGAGTTCGAGACCGACATCTCGACGACCATCGAGGACGTCGAGGAGATAATCGCCGAGGCATTCCCAGGGGAGCGGGTGGAGTTCGTCCCGGCGGGCATCGGCCACAGGCTCGAGCCCCTCGCGCGCTTCTTCGGCTCCCCGAGGCTCACTTTCGGCGGCGTCCACCCCAACTGCGAGTCAATGACCGCGTTCCTCTCCGACGGCGAGCGCTATCGCCCGGTCAGCCATTTCCTCAAGCGACCGCTCGAGGAATGTGTGGCAGAACTCCTCGATCTGGTCGAGGAACTCCGCCCGCGCCTCGAGCGGCTCGACCCGGCCCGCTGGCTCGACCGCTGGCGCGGCAGGCTCCTGGTCGCCCGCAAACTCCTCGGCCCGCTGCGCCGCTCCCTCGACACGCGCCAAATCGTCGGGGACAACCGCTTCGTGGCAATCCTCAAGATCCTCTTCGGCCTGGCGCGCGGGAAGAAGGCCAAGGACCTCTTCCGCTCCCACACCCGCGTCCGGGCTGCTCTGCGCATGATCGTCCTGCCCTTCGAGGAATACCACTCGATTGACAGCGCAAGGCTCCAGAACTGCACCGCCGGCTTCGCCTTCGAGGACCCCGACACCGGGGAGGCGAAGGTGGTGCCGGTGTGTGCCTTCTCGCTCTACAAGAACGACATCCAGCGCAAGTTGGCCGAGAAGTACGGGGGGCGGACCGCCTCACCAACCAGGGAATGACCCTTGGCACAAGACGGCTCTGACCTCTGCCGCGCCTGCTGCGAGATGGCCGCAGGGATCACCATCGAGAGCGTCCGCGACCACGTCGTCGGAGTGGACCGCAAGGTGCCGATCCACGACGGGCGGGAGGTCCCATACGTCAACCTCGACAACGCCGCCACCACCCCCGACGAGGTGGACTACGCCATCGAGGCCCTCCGCGCCGTCCTGGCCGACGGCCCCAAGGCCGAATACGTCCTCGACCCCGAGCACCTCGACTATGTCCCCACCTGCCCCGTCGTCCGCCTCGACGACTTCTTCCCCATCTGACCCCCGACCCGGGCTCACCGGCGCACCCTTCCCAGCGCGCAAACGCCGGTTTGTAGGCGGGCCGTCTCGGCCCGCGAAAATCGCGCCCCACACAACCGCGTTCCGGGGGCACAGACTTTCAAGCCTGTGCGTTGCGGGGGGAAGGGCACGGGAGTCGTTTCTCGAAGACTCCCGTCCCCACCTTCTCCCATCTGAGCCCCGACCCGCGTCCAATCGTGCATCGCTCCACGCCCTGCACGTCCGTGTCCGTGCGTTCGGTACACACAGGGAACCGCAGATGAATCCAGATAAACGCGGAAAGAGAACTGCCGCAGATGAAGACCGATGAACGCGGATGGACCCAGAGCACCCAACTCATGGGGCAGGGGAGCGCGAGCGCCCTGTCGCTACTCGTCGAGGCGGATCTGCACCTCGTATGTGCTCTTGCCCGGCTCCGCTCCGTGGTCGAAGCGGATGACCATGGGACCCGCTGACTGCTCGGGGACGCTCACCCTGCCTCGGCCGACGACTTTCGCCACCCTGCAACGGTCCAAACATCTGGGGAAACTCGCGCTACGGATGACCTCTGTCCGAGGGCCGTCCCACCTGAGTGCCCAGGGTTTTTGCGTTCAACTTCACGTTGCTCGGCCGCTTCTGCCGATGATGCTCCCATCGCAGCCCACTGGGGATCAAGACCAGGTCTGCTACCCCATCAATGGTGACCGACACCCTTAACACGCCGGGCATCTTAGCTTGTGTGGTCTTCGCCTAGGGCCTTTGCACGAGGGAACGGTACTTTGCGCCCGCGAGTCTTATCGCCAGGTCTATGACCTCGGCAGAGGCGCCTGCGTTTGGCACGGGCTCCGTCGGCACGTTGCGGCAAAGCACAATGCCCGCGTCGGGTCTGTGGGTCTTTCTTGCATCAGTGATGCCGGGCACTAATGCGCCTGGGTCCTTGGCGAGGCGCGCTGAGCTGTCCTTTCCAACGAAGACGTTCGTCAGTGTGAATCCGTCTCCCCTTTTCAGGAAAACATCAAAGACGTGATTGCGATAGATGTTCGAGTTCGTGATCCTGGGAGCGCCCCGGTTGAACATATTGTCGCCCATGAAGCCACCGCGCCCGTTCTCGGTTATCACGCACAGGTCCATCACGGGGAATCCCTTGTGGGTTCCGTGATACCCGATACCACCACACCTGGCGATCGTCACGCGCGTGAGCCTGTCAGGCCCGAGGGACCCCTCGTTTCCCACAAAGCCGTCGTCCGCACAAGCCACGATTGCACAGTTCTCGTAGGTCCCTCGGCCATCCGTCCTGATGCCGATCTTGTTGCGCGCGAACACGCAGTTGCGCACCCGCACTACTCCGTTGGCACTGAGCCCCATCTTGGCCAGCGTCACCGCGCACCAGGACATCTCCGCGGTCCCCCGGCCAACGATCTTCACCCCCTCCCAGCCGACTCGAGTGTCTGAGGCCGTGAAAAGTATTGGAGCCTCCTTTGTCCCCTCTGCCGTAAGTGTTCCGCTCCTGAGTTCAAGTCCCGTGCCGGCAGCGAACCTCAATAAAGTCCCCGCCTTTATCTTCAATGCCACTTCCGCAGCTATGACGACTGTCTCTGGTACGTTCACAAGCACGTTTGGCCCGCCAATGGTCATATCCTCGACCAAAAAACCACCCAGTCGAACGGACTTGCGCCTAGAAACGTTCTCGCGCTCGGGAGCCTCGATGTTTCGCTCGGCCGCGGTAGGTTCGGTTTTCGCGACCATATCGAGGCGCAGACTCTCGATGTGCCATTCAACGAACTCATCCCCAGAGAGGGCGATACACGTCGGGCTGAACTGCCCCTTCCAGCGGACATTGGTCTTGAGGTCGAGGGTGGCCTCGATCGAGCCCGGTTCGACATCAATGAAAAGCTCGTGCCAACCCTGGGACATGTCAGGGAGGACCGCGGTGCGCACGTCAGCGCCGCGCACCGCCAGGCGGCCTACAGAGAACCTAGGGCGCCATTTGTAGGCAAGCAGGACGCCCGTGCCGCCGAGGATACCAGGTTTCTCGTCAAACGTGATCTGGACTGCTCCAGAGCGATGCGGCAACCTGAACTTCATCGCAAGGCGGAGGGAGGTGGTGCCCTTCGGAAGGAGATAGGCCCAACTGAAATCCGGCCCGCCACCCAGCTCGCCCTGAAGATGGTATCCGCCTGGCTCCTTCACCCACTTGCCTCGTGATGCCAGTCGGCTCCAGCGGCCCGCCTCGTACTCCGCGAGCAAGTCCACTCGCCTGACCTGCCTGCTGGTGGCACCCTTGGCCTCTGCTGCCGCTTTGCCAGGGTCAAGGCGGTTCTTGTAGAACGATAGACCGGGAACCTTCCCCACAGTGGCGAGGAGTTCTTGGACACGTTCCAGGTCGGCGGGGTCGAGGTTGTGGGCCTCGGCGATGCGGAAGATGGCCTCGGCCAGGTGGGCGCGCTCGTCGTTGTTCTTGCCGAAAGTCGCGTAATGTAGGGCCACTTTGGTGTCAAGTTGCTGGACTTTTCGGGTCGTCGGCCCGGTCGGCGTCTGAATGGTGATGATGCCATACCCGACGGCAACGACTTTGCCGACCGCGCCCGCGACCGAGATGGTGCTCTTCCTGGCGACCAGGCCACGCTCGACCGCTGCCCAGAACTCCTTGAGCAGTTTGGCAGCCTCGAGGTCGGCCTCGAGGAGGTCGCGGGGCAGGGACGCCGCGCCTACGACTGCGGCCATTTGCTTCAACTGGGCGTCCGCCTCGGCGTACTTGCGCTCCTTGAAGAGCGCCCAGACCTTGTCGGACCCGGCTTTGTAGGCGGCTTCGGCGGCCTTCCGCTTCGCGGCCTCGACGGTTGCCATCTCCTCCGCGATGAGGTCGCCGATGCCGTCGAGCGGAAGCGACCTGGCCTCGGCGAGGAGTTTGGCCGCCTCGTCGAGCTTGCCGGCGGCGGTCAGTTTCCGCGCCGCGGCCTTAGCTTCCTCCCACTTGGCCCGCGCGGCGGCGCTCTTCTCCCGCGAGGCTATCTCGTCGAGTTTGGCATTCAACGCCGGGGCGAGAGCGCCGACGTTGAGAGCCTGGGCCGCCCGGACGGCCTGGCGTGCCTTTGCGAAATCCCCGGCCGCCAAGGCGGCTTCGGCCTGGCGGAGGAGGGCCTGGGCCTTCTCGCGCGCTGGATCCCTGGCAACCTCTACGGTGCGCTTCTCTTGCGTTACCGCGGGGCGCGTGGTGCTCCTGGGTGGCTGCTGCGTGGTTGGCTTGTGCTGGCGAACGACCTGGCGGGTAGACGGTGGCCCGGGCTTTCGGCGAATCGCTATGCCAACCACGACCAGTGCGACGAGTGCGACAGCGGCAAGGGCAATGAGCGGCCCGTTGCCGGTCCGCTGGCGGCGGAATCGCACGCGTGGCCTGCGCCGTGTGGAACTTCTCCTCGCCATCTCCAGAGTAGGGGCTTCAGGTGAGGCGCCGACGGCCGGCTGGAGTTGCCCCAGGCCATCGAGGTCGTCGAGCAGCGCCTGGGCCGAGGGGTAGCGTGCCTCCGGATCCTTGCTCAACAGGCGGTCAATGATGTAGCAGAGCCGCCGGTCAACGTGCGGGGCGACCGTGGCCAGCGGCGGGGCCGGCTCGGTTGCCTGCTTGATGAGGACTTCGGAGAAGTTGCTGCCCTCGAACGGCGAACGCCCGCTCAGGGCGAAGAACACAGTGGCGCCGAGGGAGTAGAGGTCCGAGCGGGCATCGGCCTCGGCCCCCTTCGCCATCTCGGGCGCCACATAGGCCGGGGTGCCCAACACCCGGCCGTCGGCCGTAACGTTCACGTCGCCCTCCGTGCGCTTGGCCAGGCCGAAGTCCGTGACACGCACCCCGCCGTTCCTGTCAATCATGATGTTCGCGGGCTTGATGTCGCGGTGGACGATCCCGGCGTCGTGTGCGGCGGCGAGCGCGCTGCAAGTTTGTTTCATGACCTCGAGCGCGCGGTTCTGGCCGAGCGGTCCGTGGCGGGCCACGATCTGGGAGAGCGTCTGGCCATCCACGAACTCCATGGCGAAGAAGTAGTAGCCGTCGGCGAAGCCCACGTCGTGGGCCTGGACGATGTTGGGGTGTCGGAGTTTTGCGGCGGAGCGTGCCTCGCGGAGGAAGCGCTGGACGAAGTCCTTGTTCTGAGCCAGCCTGCGGGGGAGAATCTTCAGGGCCACGAAGCGGTCCATGGAGACCTGACGGGCCTTGAAGACCGCGCCCATGCCCCCCTGGCCGATGCGTTCGAGTATTTCGAAGCCCCCCAGGCGCCTGCCTGTCGAAGAACCTTTGACCGGGTCTTCCCGTGGGGAAAAACCGGCGTCGGTGCCCTTCCCGGCCATTGGCCAACCCTCCACTGAAATTCGGCCCCGTGGTCTGCGGGGATTATACGGGCGAAAGAGCGGAAGTCAAGGCTGTGCCCGTCGCGAGACCGTCGCGACCCACGAACGAGACCAAGGGCGCGAAGAGTCGGGTCGCTGTGGCTGGGTCGGCCATGCCGAACCCGGCGGCGCGGCCGGACGGAAGAACCAAATGACAAGTGCCAAACCCCAAAGAAGAACCAGATTCCAAAACCCAGGCCCCATCCCCCAGAACCCGTAACCCAAAACCGAGAACCCAAAACCAGTCTCTCCGTTGCCCTCTCCAGTCTACCCCTCCCCGTGGCTTGACCGTCCGTGCTGGTCCGTGTGTGTCCGTCCCCGTCCGTGTTGGTCCGTGTCGGAGCAGGTTTCGGGTGCAGGTTTGCACGCGCTACGTGGTTTGGGGTTGCCAGGCGCGCTCATGGAGGTGCCCTCGGTGGTTTGGGGTCGCGCCCGGGGCGGAGAGCCGATGTTGACCGGGCCGGGGGTCTGGCATAAAATGGCCGGTGGCCGCGTCAGGAGAAAGTCGTTGAATCCGCTGGCAATCCCGGGCGTCGACACGGTTCTCGAGCAGCCGGTTGTTCGTGCGCTCCTGGGATCGGTTCCGCGCGAGGTGGTGGTGCAGTGCATCCGGGAGGCGCTGGATGAACTGCGCGAGGCGCGGCGCGCATCGCCCCCGCGCGAGGGAGTGACCACGAGCGCGACGGCCGCAGCGGTGGCGCAGGTCGTCGCCAGGCGCCTCGACACGAGCGCGCGGCCCTCGCTGCGGAGGGTGGTCAATGCCACCGGAGTGGTGATCCACACCAACCTGGGCCGCTCTCCCCTCAGCGGGGCGATCCGCGAGGCGATCTCCGAGGTCTCGCGGGGCTACTGCAACCTCGAGGTGGATGTGGCCAGCGGGGAGCGAACCAAGCGAGAACTCCACGTTGCGGGGCTTCTCGCCCGGCTGTCGGGCGCGGAGGCCGCCACGGTGGTCAACAACAACGCCGCCGCCGTGGTGCTGACCCTGGCTGCCTTGGCCTCGGGCCAGAGGGTGATCTGTTCGCGGGGAGAGTTGATCGAGATTGGCGGCTCGTTCCGCCTGCCGGAAATCATCGCCTGCTCGGGGGCCACGATGGTCGAGGTCGGCACGACAAACCACACCCGCCTCTCGGACTACGAGCGGGCACTGACCGACGACGTGGCGGCAATCCTGAAGACCCATCGCAGCAACTTCCGCATCGTGGGCTTCACGAGCGAGGTGGAAGTGAGGGGATTGGCCGAGTTGGCGCACCGCGCCCGGGTGCTGCTCATCCTCGATGCCGGCTCCGGCATGATCCTTCCATCCGAGAACCCGGTTTTCACCGGCGAGCCGGTGGCCCGACAGGCGATAGCGGATGGCGCCGACATCGTTACCTTCAGCACGGACAAACTCCTCGGCGGGCCGCAGGGCGGCGCGATCGTCGGCAGGCGTTCGCTCGTGGAGAGGATCAACCGCCATCCGCTCAGGCGAGCGGTCAGGGTGGGAAAACTCACCCTCGCCGGCCTGGAAGCGACTCTCCGCGCCCACATGCGCCAGCCCCCGGCAACCGTGACGATGGAGATCATCAACCGCCCGGTCGAGGACCTCGAGGCGGAGGCGAGGCGCCTCGCCGAGGCGATTGAGAAGGCGGCGCCCGCCTGGCGGTGCGCCCTGGAACGGGAGGAGAGTTCGATAGGCGGGGGCTCGTTGCCCGGAGAGACCATTCCGACCTGGGTGGTCTGGCTCGAGGCCCCCGGCCTCGAGGCCGACGCCCTGGGACGGGCCTTCAGGGAGAACGAGCCGCCGATCTTCGGGCGGTTTCGCCGAGGGCGGTTCGGCCTTGACGTCCGCACCCTCCTCCCCGCCGACGCCGACGACATTCTGGCCTGCGCGAGGAAACTGGCCGAGCAACACGGATGAAGCACCTGGTAGCGGGCACCGCCGGCCACATTGACCACGGCAAGACGGTCCTGATCCGAGCGCTGACGGGCATAGACACCGACCGCCTGCCCGAGGAGAAGCGGCGGGGCATCTCGATAGAACTCGGCTACGCCTACCTCGACCTCCCCGATGGCACGAGAATCGGGATCGTGGACGTGCCCGGCCACGAGCGATTCGTCCGCACGATGGTCGCCGGCGCCTCGGGGGTGGACTTCGCTCTCCTGGTCGTCGCGGCCGACGACTCGGTGATGCCCCAGACCCGCGAACATCTGGCCATCCTCGACCTCCTGAAGGTTCGCGACGGCCTCGTGGCGGTCACAAAGGCCGACCTGGTGGATGAGGAACTCCTCGAGTTGGTCGTCGAGGAGGTTCGGGAGACGGTCGCCGGCACATTCCTGGCCGACGCCAGGGTCGTGCCGGTTTCGGCGGTCACCGGGCGCGGCCTGGACGAATTGAAGGACGCGATAGCCGAGGTGGCCGCAAGGGTAGAGGAGCGCCCGGTCGGGCCGCTGGTCAGAATCCCAATTGACAGGGTCTTTGCAAAGCCGGGACACGGCGCCGTCATCACCGGCACCGTGGTCAACGGCATGCTTCGGGTCGGCGACGAGGTGGAAATCCTCCCCGCAGGGCTCAAGGCGCGCGTCAGGGGGCTTCAGTGGCATGGCAGCCAGGTCGAAGATGTCCGCGCCGGCCAACGAGCCGCCGTGAACCTGGCGGGAGTGAAACACGACGAACTGGCGCGCGGCCAGATGGTCTGCACCCCCGGCGCCTTCGTGCCCACCATGATGGTTGACGCGCGGCTCTCGCTCCAGCCCGACGTGGCCAGGCCACTCGACCACGGCGCCTCCGTCAGTTTCCACCACGGCACGACCGAGGCGAAGGCCCGCGTGGCACTCCTGGACCGACAGAGCTTGGGGCCGGGGGAGGGATGTTGGGCGCAGCTGCGGTTCAACGCTGCGGTGGTCGCGCGGAGGGGCGACCGGTTCATCCTCCGCACGGTGGGCGGCGAGGCCACCATCGGCGGGGGGGAAATCTTCGACGCGCACCCCCTCAAGCATCGTCGCCACCGCCGCGAGGCGGCCCTGGCCCTCGAGGAGATGGCCACCGGGGACGCTGCGTCCGTCGTCGCTCACGAACTGCACAAGGCTGCATGTCCCCTGAAGGCCTCCGCCGTCGCACAACGCCTCGGCATAACCATACAGAACGTCCTCGAGGCCTGTGGAGAGAAGGTCCGGCGAGTCCCCACGGGCAACGATGCCTGGCTCTACGACGGGGGACTGCTCGCCAGGGTCCAGGAGCGGGTGCTCGAGGCTCTGGCTGAACGCCACCGCGAGAAGCCACTGCTGGCTAGCGGCCTGGGCCTGAGCGAACTTGCGGCCGCGGCCGAGCCGCCTGGAAGCCTCCCAGAGGATGTGTTGACGGCAATGCTGGGCGAAAT
>CAYYCI010000120.1:3267-9158 GCA_964470215.1 uncultured Planctomycetota bacterium | reverse complement strand
GGCGTTGAACACCGACACGAAGTGCAGACCCTCCACCTCGACCCCCTGTTCCTGGACCAGGCGGACGGCCAGAGCACTGTCGAGCCCGCCGGACAACAATGCAATGGCCTTCACAGGCATGGCGCGGTCTCTCCGTCGAGACGGGGCGAAGGGTCAGACGGGCAGGACAATCGCCCGCTCGGGACAAGCCGGGATGCACATCCCGTCGCCGTCGCAAATCTCCAGGTCAATGACCGCGATCCCCTCGACCACGGCGATGGCCTCGATGGGGCACACCTCCACGCACTTCCCGCAGCCCGTGCACTTCTCCGCCACCACCTGCGGTTTCAGGGCGTCGGGCATCGGGCCGATCGGCGACGGCCTCCCCTCATCCAGCGGAACGTACGGGTTATCGTCTATGAACTCGCACTTCTGTTTGCAGCCCGGGCACTCCTCCGGCGGGACCTCGGCCTCGAGGCGATAGCCACAATTTCCGCATCGCCATTTACTCGCCATTTGCCTTCCCTCGCGATCCGTCCCCGCAAACCTGATTCTACCACCCGCGCCGAACCTCCTCAAGCCCACAACCCCGGGCTTTGTCCCTCCACCGACACCTTGTCTACAACGTCCACCCCATCCACCATTGTCCGCGGCACGCCCCGGCGCTCTGTCATGCCGGGTTCCCACAGAGACGTGCCACCGCCTCAGTGAGGCTCGTAGGGCCATGAAACCCCCACCCGGACCGACACGGGCTGACGCGGACACACACGGACACTCGGTCTCGAGGGGTAGCACACGGCGCAGGCCGCAGGAACCGCGGATCGAATGAGAGGTTTGGGACTTGGAGTTTGGAATCTGGTTCTTGTTTGGAATTTGGGGCTTGTGATTTGAAGATTCGTCCGGCCGCCTCGCGGGCCGAGACGGCCCGCCTACAAGCCGGGGTTTTCTCGCGCGCTCGCTCTCTGGTAGGGGGGGCGCCTCGCCCCGCGTCGCTGCGCTGTAGGGGCACCGCATTGCCGTGCCCGTTCTGGCCGCCGCCGCCAGCGCCGGCTCGAAAACCTGAGACTATGAAGGGAACCCGCGCGCGGGGTTGAAAAAGGCCGGGGCTGTGGGCTTTGGCACGCTTTTGTGCACCGTGGGTTTCCAATGCAGGCGAGAAGGAAAAGAATGCTCTGCCGAGAGGACGCAAAGCGCTCCGGCCGACTTCCTCGCCGACAAGACGGTCGAGTTCATCAAGGCCCACCGCGACCGCCCCTTCTGCTTCATGGTCAGTTTCCCCGACCCCCACGGCCCGAACACCGTCCGTCGCCCCTACGAGACGATGTTCGACCCGCGGGCGTTCAAGCCGCCCCGCACGTTCCACAAGCCGGCGGAAGGGCTCCCCTCCTGGGGCAAGAAACAGGTCGCAAACTTCTCCGGCAAGGTCATGGCCGGCTACTTCGGAATGGTCAAGTGCATTGACGACAACGTGGGGAAGATTCTCAAGGCGCTCAAGGCCCTCGGCCTGCTGGAGCGGACCGCTATTGTCTTCACCGCCGACCACGGCGACCTGTGTGGGGAACACGCGCGCTTCAACAAGGGTGTGCCCTACGAGACCTCGGCCAAGGTCCCGTTCGTCCTCTACTTCCCGGGCGTGGTGCCGGCCGGGACCATCGTGCGGCCGGCGCTCGGGTGCGTGGACTTCTTGCCGACAATCCTGCGGCTGATGGGGGTCGAGCCGGATTGCCCATATGAGGGCCGCGACGCCTCGGCGCTCTTCGCGGGAAAGCGGCCCGCCGGCTGGCGCGACGTGGCATTCTTCCGAGGCACAAGCCGGAACTCGGCCACCTGGCTCGCGGCGGCCACCGCACGCTACAAACTCGTCCTCGCCCCCAACGACCCCCCGTGGCTCTTCGACCTCGAGGAGGACCCCTGGGAACTGAAGAACTTCCTCGACGTCCCGTCCCACCGCGAGGTCGTCCGCTCTCTGGGCAAGGCGCTCGTCGCCTACTGCAAGGCCCACCGCGACCCTTGCGGCGAGCATCCGAGGATACGGGCCGACCTTTTGTGGTGTGCCGAGGGAAAGGGGGACTACAAACCGCCCGCCGGGGGCACCCCGGCGGGCCCGCCCCAGCGAAAGCGCCGCCGCGCCGGCAAGAAGGCCAACTGAAACAACCTTCGGTCACGGCAGCGTAACGCCGCCGTCTCGGCGGTCTCTGCGTTCTCCGCGGTGAGCAATTGCGTCACTCGCGATGGGGGTGTGGCTCGCCTAGAAGAATGCCACGCGCGCGATGCCGTAGAAGACCCCCGCGAGCACCGCCACCACTGGCACCGTGGCCAGCCACGAGCCGAAGATGGCCTTGACCACCCGAGCGTTGATGGTATCCACCCCGCGCGCCAGCCCCACCCCGAGGATTGCCCCGACGAGGGTGTGGGTAGTGGAAACGGGAAGGCCCATCTTCGAGCAAGCGAGGACGGTGGCGGTTGCGCCGAGGTTTGCGGCGACCCCGCGCGAGGGAGTGATTGCGGTGATCCTGGTGCCGACGACGCGCATGACGCGATAGCCGAACATCGCCAGGCCGGCCACGATGCCCGCGCCCCCGAATGCCAGCACCCACAGGGCCACCGCCACCTGTCTCGGGACCTGGCCGGTCTGGCGTATCTCCATGACGGCGGCCAACGGTCCGATGGCGTTGGCCACGTCGTTTGCCCCGTGGGCGAAAGCCACGGAACAAGAGGTCACGACAACGAGGATGGCGAAGATTCGCTCGACGGCACCAAGTTGTTCGAGTGCAGACATCCCGGCCCTCTTGCGTTCGAGGCCCCGGCACACGACGGCCCCGACGACTGCCGCAAGAAGCCCGACCCCGACCGCCACGCTCAGCGCCTGGTCACCGCTGAGGTTCAGGTGGAGGTTCTTCAAACCCCGATAGATGATCGCCAGGCTAACGATGGCGAAGGTGAAGAAGAGGACGAAGGGCAGGCCACGGCGCGCCGCGGCGATCGGCTCGTCGCGCGAGAGGATATATCGCGACAAGAGCCGGAAAACCGCAAAGCCGATCAGGCAGCCGGCCACGGGCGAAAGAAACCAACTGATCACTATCTTGCCCATGGTCAGCCAGCGGACCTCACCCAGCCCCGCACCGACCACCCCGACCCCGGCGATGGCCCCTACGATCGAGTGGGTGGTCGAGACGGGCATGCCCAGCCAGGTTGCCAGGTTGAGCCAGATGCCCGCGGCCAGGAGCGCGCACACCATGCCAGCCGCGAGGCGAATTGGATAGTGCGCGAACGCCTGGGGGACGATGATCCCCTTTCGCACGGTGTTCGTGACGTGGCTGCCGACCAGCACTGCGCCGGCGAACTCGCAGATGCCGGCAAGGACCACCGCCCAAAAGACCGACATGGCCTTCGAGCCAACCGCGCAGGCCATCGAGTTCGCGACATCGTTCGCCCCCACGTTCCAGGCCATGTAGAACGCCGCCACCAGCGCAATCACCACCAGGGCGGTCATGCTGCCGACAGTCACCTTGTCTCCCCACTCGGCCATCGCGAGGGGTCTCTCTCCTCCCGCGCCCGTCGTTGTTGCCCGCCCGGCTACCCAAAGGCCACGCGCGCGATCCCGTAGAAAACGGCGGCGAGCGCCGCAACCACCGGCACCGTGGCCAGCCACGAGCCGAAGATGGCCTTGACGGTCCGAGTGTTGATGGTGTCCACGCCACGGGCGAGGCCGACCCCGACTATCGAGCCGACGAGGGTGTGGGTGGTCGAGATGGGGAGGCCCATCTTCGAGCACGCGAGGACGGTTACCGTGGCCCCCAGGTCGGCGGCCACCCCGCGCGAGGGGGTGATCGCGGTGATCTTCGTGCCGACGAGGCGCATGACGCGATAGCCGAACATCGCGAGGCCGATGACGATGCCGCCGCCACCGAAGGCCAGGACCCAGGGGTCAACCATCACCTTCTTCGGCACGTCGCCCGTGTTCGCTATCTCGACCACCGCCGCCAATGGCCCGACCGCATTCGCAACGTCGTTCGCCCCGTGGGCGAAGGCCACCGAACAGGACGTGATGACCACGAGCACCGCAAAGATCTTCTCGACCACCTCGAGCTGTTCCATCAGTGAGCGAGCGCCGCTCTTGCGGTGGATGAGCCGGCCGATGACCAGTCCGACAAGTCCCGCCAAGAAACCGACCCCTGCCGCCACCCCTAGCGCCTGTCCGCCCGAGAGGTCGAGGTGGAGGTTTTTCAGCCCCTTGAAGATGATGGCCAGAGCGACGATGGTGAAAGTGAAAAAGAGCACGAAGGGCAGCGCGCGCCGGGCCGCGGCAATCGGCTCGTCTTGCGAGAGGATGAACCGCGTCAAGAGGCGAAAGACAACGAAGGCGATCAGCCCGCCCGCCACCGGCGAGAGAAACCAACTGGCCACTATCTTGCCCATGGTCAGCCACTTGACGTTGGCGAAGCCGGCGGCCACGACGCCCACCCCTGCAATCCCGCCGACGATCGAATGAGTGGTCGAGACGGGCATGCCGAACCACGAGGCGAGGTTGAGCCAGATGCCGGAGGCCAGGAGCGCGCAGACCATGCCGACGGCCAGGTGCATCGGATTGGCGGCGAAGGCTTCGGGGGCGATGATGCCCTTTCGCACGGTGTTCGTGACGTGGCTTCCGACCAGGACGGCCCCCGCGAATTCGCAAATGGCGGCCAGAATGACCGCCCAGAAGATCGAAATGGCCTTCGAGCCAACGGCGTCGGCCATCGAGTTCGCGACATCGTTCGCCCCCACGTTCCAGGCCATGTAGAAGGCCGCAACGAGCGCGATGACGACGATAACGGTCATGCGGAGCTTGTTCCTCCTTTCCTTTAGTGTTTACCGATTATCTGTCGGAGGTACTTGGCCGTCCGCTCGGCCGCGTTGGCTATCGCGCTCAGGTTGTGGCAATACTTGTCGTAGAAAAACACGTCCACCGGCCCCACCTGGTCCTCGAGTTTGTAGAAATGGGTGGCGAAGCGCCGCTGGAGTTTATCCGCCTTCCACTCCTCCTGGCCGATCTTTTCGATCTCCTCGATGACCCGCGCGGCCTCCTTGCCCGTGAAACCGGCCTCCGCCAGCGCCGAGAGTTCCTCGGACAGGCCCAGGAGGTGTTCGCTGACGTTGACCACCTGGTCAACGAAGGCCAGCAGGTCCTCTCGCAATTCCTCCGGCACGGGCGTCTTCCGCAGCCGAAGCACCACGGCGAAGTCTTCCGCCGCATCGGCCACGTCGTCCTGGAAGCCCAGGAACTGCATCAACTCGAGACGCCCCACCGAAAGGAGAAGCATCCGAGAGACCCGGTCGCGGATTTGGTCCTTGATCTGGTCCGCCTCGTGTTCGGTCTTCGACAGTCGGTGGTGCAACTCGTCAATCCGCTCCCACTCCCCGGCCAGCAGCGCCTCGGCCAAGGGGCGGATCAACTTCACACACTCGTGGACCTTGCGCGCGTGTTCGACCAGGAACGCGAATGGCGACGGACCGAGGAAGCGCTCGATTATTCCCATCTTGGTCTCTCCTACCAGAGGCCCTTCGGCCTCCTCCAACCACGGCCGGATTATAAGGAGCGGCCCCCGCCTGCGCAAACACCAAAACCCCGGACATCCCCCTCGCACCTTCGGCGTGGGGACGAGGGGAGCGGCCTCGGGCGGCGCGTCACGCCCCGCGTGCTCTAACAGCAGACCGCTCAACCTGGTGTCCGCGGCTTCTCTGGGTGCTCTGCGGTGAAACGGGGCTTTCGCCGGCCATCGCGGGCCGGGACGGCCCGCCTACAATTCAACTCCACCTTCCCAAAGCCGGCACATGTAGGCGGGGCGTCACGCCCCCCGTGTTCTAACAGCAGACCGCTCAACCTGGTGTCCGCGGCTTCTCTGGGTGCTCTGCGGTGAAACGGGGCTTTC
>CAYYCI010000120.1:0-3167 GCA_964470215.1 uncultured Planctomycetota bacterium | reverse complement strand
CCCAAAGCCGGCACATGTAGGCGGGGCGTCACGCCCCGCGTGCTCTAACAGCAGATGAGCGCGGCTGAACACTGGTGGATGCACAATTGCCGGCCTTCCCGGGTTGCTTCCGCCCGCTTTTTCTTCAGGGGGCGAGGACTTTGAATCGGATGGTCAGGGGCTTTCCGTCGCGGCCCCCAGCGGAGGGGATTGCGGTGAGGGTGTGGGTGCCCGGGGAGGGTGTCCAGGCGCCGTAGTCGCCGTCCCTGTCGCCGGCGAGGGCGTAGGGGGCGGCCTTCTCGGTCTTGACTGGCTTGCCGTCGAGGATGAATCGGACGCTGCCGACGCGGGCGGGGGCCGTTTCGGCGCGAACGTTGAGCCTCCGGGTGGGCAGGCGCGAGAGGTCGAGGGTGGCGCCGTCGCGAAGTTCTCCGATGTCCTTGTCGCGGTCGGCGTCAACCAGGGCGAAGCGGACGACCCTCACGTCGCGGGCGATGGCCGGTCCGCCGCCGGAATTCGCAGCGATGCGAGCGTCCCGGTCGGGCATTAGCAGGATGGTCGTCTGCGCGTTCGGGTCGGCGAGGCAAACCGTGTCGCCTGTCCACCTGGCGAATTGCTTGCCCCGCGGTGGGATGGCTGCCACTTCGATGGCGGCTCCCGCCGGGTAGTTTCCGCTGCCGACCCCGCCCTGGACCTCGAGGCGGTGGGTGAGGGGCTTGTCGGTGCGGCGGACCAGGGCGACCCAGTCGGCCTTCGGCTCGGCGGGCGGGGGGCCGATCTCGACCATGCCCGGACCCCTTATCGTGGCAACGGAGCCTCGTCGCAGGGGCCCGCCTTTGCGGGGGTTGAACCACTGGACGGTGAATGTGGCGGTGGTCTTGCCGAGGTCGAGTCTTGTGGTGCCGCCATTAGGTAGGTAGATGGCGTAGATGATGCCCGGGCGGGCGAAGCAGTAGTCGTCAGGGGCCGAGGTCAGGGAGTCGGCGTGGCGCATCTGGGTGAAGGGCAGGTGGGAGCGGAAGAACTCGAGGGCGATGCGGGTCTGGTCCCACATGGCGTCGCGGGAGCGCCAGTCCTCGCAGTTCAGGTCGTTGTGGGCGAAGCGGTAGCCCATGTACCACTCGCACCCGGTCCCTCCGGCCATCAGGTTGCCCCAGAGGTGGCGTTTGCGGACTTCGTCGTGGGTGGGGTCGTCGGCGTCGGGCTTCACGCCGACCCCCGCCGGGCCGATCTCGTCGAGGCACACGACCCACGGCCTTCCGGCGACCTCGGAGCGGTCGCGCCAGCGGATGGTCTGGCGGTGGGTGTCGTTGGTCTGGAGGGAGGGGCCTTCGAAGTCCTGGAAGCCGAGGAGAGGGACATAGACCTGGTCGTAGCGACCGGGGAAGGTGTGGCAGACGATCGGGTGGTCGTAGGGGTCGAGGGCGCGGATGTAGCGGGCGAATGCCTTGCGCTGGGCGTCGGTGTTGGTGTTTTCCTCTCCGAGGTTCCAGGTGAGGGCCGGATGGTGTGCGAATCGTGCGACGAGCTCGCGGTAGTAGAGCCTGCGCTGGGGGCCGAGTTCCCCGCCGTCGAGGAGTTGGTCGTTCTCGGTCTCCTGGGTGATGAGGTGGAGCATGATGCCGAGGTGGTCCATGTGGGAGAAGACGATTTCCCACTGGTCGAGTTTCGAGCAGTCGAATCGGAAGCGCTCGGTGTGGGTGGTCCAGGGCCATACGTCCTTGCCATCGCCGTTGACGTTCATTGTGAGGAAATAGACGGAGTTCATTCCCTTGGAGGCGAGGTAGTTGAGTGCGCCGATGATCCCCTTTCCTTTCCCGCCGGCCCAGGCGGGGTCGCCGGGCCGCCAGTCGCGCAGGTGGGGCTGGTATCGGTGGAGCCTCGAGGGCGATGCCTTGCCTTTTCGGCGTCCGCCGGCCCTGGCGTGGCGATAGGTGCCGTCGAAGTCCTGGTAGCCGAGGAAGTTCTCGGGGCTATCGGCTCCGCCCTTCAGGAAGAACTCGCCGCTCTCGGCGAAGCGCAGGTAATGGCCGCCGAGATATCGCAGGAGGCCGCGGGCGCGGTTGTCGGGCGGGCGCTTGTCGGTCGGGCCGATTGTGAACGAGTCGCTCGCGCCGTCGAAGGCCCCCGGCTTGCCGGCATCGGGCTCGAGGCTGAGCGCCACGTTGCGCCCCGTGCGGAAAGAGGCGACGAATCGCCACGTTCCCTCAGCATCGGGGGTGAAGCGCACCTGCCAGACGTTCCCCGCGGTGGCGTGGGTGTTGGCGGCGTTGCCGTCGGCGGCGAAAAAGCCGTGGACGACCCGCTTCCTCTCGCCGTTTGTGAAGGTGACAATGAGGCGGTAGTCGGTGAAGGGGTTTGGGGTGGTGTCCTCGCTGGCCTGGGGGCCGGGAAAGCTCACCGTGACGGCGTGCCATTTCTTCAGTTCGCCGGAAATCTCGACTCGGCCCGCCGGGGCCGTCCCACAGGTCAACCACAAAGCGACCATCAGGGGGAATTCGCGGGTTTTCACTCCGCATCTTCCTCCTGGTTGCGGGAGAGGTTTCTGCGGAGTTCGTCGAGGCACAGGTCGCAGAACGGGGGCTGAGCGAGGCGCAGGTCGGTCAGGCGTTCGAGGTCGTCGGGCATCTCGATGCAGCGCCCCAACACACAGGCGTTCGTGCAAGCCAGCCTGGGGAGCAATTCGGTGGCCTGGCTGCGCAGCCCTGGAACTCCGAAAGCGTGGGCGAGCTCGCGGATGGCCAGAGTCTTCAGGAGGCTATAGGGGACTCTGTCGAGGCGATCGATCTCGTGGGTGGAGATGACCGCGGCGACCCCGACCGCCGCGTAGCCCGGGGTCGTCGAGAGGCCGAACTCCCCCTCTTCGGCAGGGTCGAAGAGCGGCTCGTCCACCAGGAGGATGTCGTAGTGATCGCCCATGATGTCCTCGCGCCGCCACGGCTCGCGGCGGAAAGCCTCCATGAGGCCCTGGACGTTTATCCGCCGCCGCGAAGCCTCGCGGGCCTGTTCGATATACCACGGCACGCTCAGGAAGGGGACCATGTAGCCGCGAGGGTCCAGATACTGGGGATGACACCACCGGCCGTAGTCGGTCACCGGCGGCACGGCGGGCAGGCCGGCGGCCAGGAAGATGGTGCTGATGGCGTCGTAGATGGCGAGGCGCTCCGGGCGGTAGGGCCGCTCGTCGA
>CAYYCI010000119.1:0-9177 GCA_964470215.1 uncultured Planctomycetota bacterium | reverse complement strand
GCACCTCCTTGGTAAGGAGGAGGTCGCGGGTTCAAGTCCCGCCACCAGCTCCACGACCCCGGCAACAGAGGCCCGACGAGCGGCGCCGGGCCACAGGACCACTCAAGGAGGAAGGCTGAATGGCGAAGGAAGTTTTCCAGAGGACGAAGCCGCACCTGAACATCGGCACGATCGGCCACGTCGACCACGGGAAGACCACCCTGACGTCGGCCATCACGCTCGTGCTCGCCAAGCAGGGCCTAGCCAAGGAGCGGTCTTTCGACAGCATTGACAACGCGCCCGAGGAGCGCGAACGCGGCGTGACCATCAACGTCGCCCACGTCGAGTACCAGACCGACAAGCGTCACTACGCCCACATCGACTGCCCCGGCCACGCCGACTACATCAAAAACATGATCACTGGCGCGGCCCAGATGGACGGCGCCATCCTGGTGGTCGGCGCCGACGACGGCCCGATGCCGCAGACCCGCGAACACATCCTCCTGGCTCGCCAGGTCGGCCTTCCGGCAATCGTCGTCTTCCTCAACAAGGTGGATCTCGTGGACGACGAGGAGCTGCTCGACCTGGTGGAACTGGAGTTGCGCGAACTCCTGACCAAGTACGAGTTCCCCGGCGAGGAGATTCCAATCATCCGCGGCAGCGCGCTGAAGGCCATGGAGGCCGGCGACCCCGATCACCCGGATTGCAAGTGCGTCCTCGAGCTGATGGAGGTTGTCGACAGCTACATCCCCGAACCGGTCCGCGACATCGACCAGCCGTTCCTGATGCCGGTCGAGGACGTCTTCTCGATCAAGGGCCGCGGCACGGTCGGCACCGGGCGCGTCGAGCGCGGCAAGGTCCGCGTGGGCGACGAGATCGAGATCGTCGGCATCAAGGAAACCCGCAAGACCGTCGTCACCGGCGTCGAGATGTTCAACAAGACCCTCGAGGAAGGCATGGCCGGCGACAACATCGGCGTGCTCCTGCGCGGGATCGAGAAGAAGGAGTTGCTCCGCGGACAGGTGCTAGCGCAGCCGGGAAGCATCACCCCACACACCAAGTTCGAGTGCGAGGTCTACGTCCTGACCAAGGAAGAGGGCGGACGCCACACCCCCTTCTTCTCCGGCTACCGCCCGCAGTTCTACTTCCGCACGACCGACGTGACCGGCTCTGTGACCCTCCCCGAGGGGGTCGAGATGGTGATGCCGGGCGACAACGTGCGGATGACGGTCCAGTTGATCACCCCGATCGCGATGGAGGAGCAGTTGCGCTTCGCCATCCGCGAGGGTGGCCGCACCGTGGGCGCCGGAGTGGTCACGAAGATCCTCGAGTGAGGGCGCCGGCATGGCAAAGAAGACCCAGGCTCGCGACTACGTGACGCTCGAGTGCACGGAGTGTGGCGAGCAGAACTACCGAACGAGCAAGCGGCTCAAGGGCGGGACGCCCCGCCTGGAGTTGCGGAAATACTGCCCCCGGGAGCGGCGCCACACGCTACACCGCGAGCGCCGAAAGTGAACGGGGGCCGACCGAGGCCTGTAGCTCAATTGGCAGAGCATCGGATTCCAAATCCGACGGCTGGGGGTTCGAGTCCCTCCAGGCCTGCCAGCTCGGCATTGCGGCACAAGGCTCGTTGGGCGAGCGAGGCCCAGGTGGTCGTTACTCCCGGGAAGTGAGCTGAAGACGACCCGGGGCGCTCCGCGCTCCTCGCTTGTGGAGTGGGCCAAATGGCCTGGACGATCTATAAGAAGGGACAAGGCACCGCAGCCAGAGGAATGGCAAGCGTGCTGGCGATCCTGCTCGGCCTCTGGGCGGCACACTCGACGTGGTACGCTGTCCGATGGTCGTGGGGCCCTCGCCTGCTCGCGACCGCCATCGTCTGGTTCGTCTTCGGCGGCCTCCCCCTCTACCTCGTCCTGTTCAACGAGCGCGTGGCCGAACTGCTCATCGAGACTCAACAAGAGATGCGCAAGGTCGCCTGGTCCACGCGCTCCGAGGTCCTGACCTCGACCGTTGTGGTTCTCATCACCGTGGCGTTCCTGTCGCTTTTTATCTTCGTCACAGATTACTTGCTCTTGAAACTTGCAGGGTTGGTCGGCATCTACTAGCCAGGGCGGGAACGGACGAGCATGGCCAAGAACTGGTACGTGTTGCGGGTTCAGACAGCGCGCGAGGATCAGGTCAAGGAGGGCCTGGAGCGTCGCATCAAGGCCCGCGGCCTCGAGGAGAAGATAACCAACATCGTCGTGCCCACCGAGAAGGTCAAGGAGATAAAGCGTGGGACCACGACGGTCCGCGAGCGGAAGATCTACCCCGGCTACGTGATGGTGGAGATGGAGCTCGACGACGAGACCCGCGCCCTCATCCACGAGACCCCCGGGGTGGGAAGCATTCTGGGCACGGGAAACACCCCGGTGCCGATCCCGGAGAAAGAGGTCGAGAAGATGCTCCTGGAGGCCGAGCGGGCCGAGGAGGAGCCGACCACCGAGATCACCTTCTCGGTCGGCGACCGTGTGCGCATCCGCGAGGGCCTCTTCCAGAACTTCGAGGGCGAGATCGAGGAAATCTGGCCGGACAAGGGCCTCGTGAGGGTGATCGTGAGCATCCTCGGCCGCCCAACCCCTGTGGAACTCGAGTACTGGCAGTTGGAGAGCATCTAGCATGGCCAAACAGGTCATGGCCAAGGTCAAACTTCATGTTCCCGGTGGCCAGGCGACCCCTGCGCCCCCGGTCGGCCCCGCACTCGGCCAACACGGGGTCAACATCGGAGAGTTCGTCTCGAGGTTCAACGAGAAAACCCGCGACCAACAGGGCGTGACCATCCCGGTCGAGGTCACCATCTACAACGACCGCTCCTTTACCTTCATCACCAAGTCGCCCCCGGCCTCCGTCCTGTTGAAGCAGGCGGCGGGCGTCGTCAAAGGCTCGCCAGTGCCCAACCACGAGAAGGTTGGCAAGGTGACCAGGGCGCAGGTCGAAGAGATCGCCAGGCAGAAACTCGAGGACCTCAACACCACGTCCCTCGAGGCCGCCGTCCGCCAGATCGAAGGCACGGCCAGGAGCATGGGGATCGAGGTCGTCGAGGGGTGAGGCAGGCGCAGAGGAAACGGGAACCATGAGACGCAGCCGACGCTATCGCGAATGCGCGAAGAAGGTCGAACCGAAGAAGCTCTACGCCCTCGACGAGGCCATCGCCTTGCTCAAAGACCTCGACGGGGCGAAGTTCGACGAGACCGTGGAACTGGTCCTCCACCTGGGCATTGACCCCAAGAAGGCCGACCAGAACATCCGCGGCACCATCTCGCTACCAAAAGGGCTCGGGAGGACCCAGCGGGTGATCGTCTTCGCCGAGGGAGCGCAGGCCGAGGAGGCGAAGGCTGCCGGCGCAGACGTCGTCGGGGGGCAGGACCTCATCGAGCGCATCCAGGGCGGCTGGCTCGATTTCGACGTCGCGATCGCCGTGCCGGCCATGATGCGTCAGGTCGGGCGTCTCGGCCGCATCCTCGGCCCGAAGGGCCTGATGCCCTCCCCCAAGAGCGGCACCGTCACCGAGAACATCGCAGAGGCCGTCCGCGAGTTCAAGGCAGGGAAGATCGAATACCGGGCCGATGCCGGCGGGAATGTCCACATCCCGGTCGGCAAGAAGTCATTCCCGGCCGAAGACCTCAAAGCCAACATCGAGGCATTCATCGAACGCATCCGCCAGGTCAAGCCGCCCTCGGCGAAGGGGCGCTACATCCTCGGCGCCGCCCTCTCGACCACCATGGGACCGGGTGTCCGCCTGGCGGTCTCGTGAGGTTAGTTGGCGACAGCACACTCGACCATTAGCGAGGTTGCCTCATGCCAAGCGTCGTAAAGGAACTGATCGTGGCGGAACTCGCCGAGAAGTTCCGCGACGTCGAAAATGCTCTGGTGGTGGACTACACTGGGCTCAACGGCTCCCAGAGCGTCGCGCTGCGCGACCACCTGCGCCAGCACGGCGGCCGCATAATGGTGGTCAAGAACTCCCTGGCCCGAATCGCCCTTGAGCGGGTGCAGAAGGAGGGCCTTGGCCGGCTGCTCGTCGGGCCCTGCGCGTTGGTCACAGGGGACGACCCGGTGGTTCTGACCAAGGCAATCGTCGAGTGGGGGAAGAAGGAATTGTCCCTGAAGTGGCGCGGGGCCTACGTGCGAGGAGAGGTGCTCGGCCCCGAGCAGACCGAGGCCCTCGCCAGCCTACCACCCCTGGACGTCCTGAGGGCGCAGGTAGTCGGGACAATCGCCGCACCGCTGAGCGGCTTCGTCGGAGTGCTCCAGGCGGTGCTTCGGAGTTTCGTTGGAGTGGTCAAAGCAATCGCGGAAAAGGGCGAGAGCGGCAACTGAGGCCGCCGCACGCCCCCTCGCTCGAAGGAGGAAAGAGCAATGGCAGACGATGCCACCACGGTGGAACTTTCGGCGGAGGCACAACAGGTCATCGAGATCGTCAAGAAACTCCCCGCGCTCGAGTTGGCCAGGCTGGTCAAGGCCCTCGAGGAGGAGTTCGGGGTGACGGCTGCGGCGCCGGTTGCAGTGGCCGCGGCCCCGGGTGCGGCCGCGGCAGCCGCCGAGGAGGTCGAGGAGAAGACCTCGTTCGACGTGCAACTGGTCGGTGTCGGCGACAAGAAGATCCAGGTCATCAAGGCCGTTCGCCAGGTCATCAGCGGTCTGGGCCTCAAGGAGGCGAAAGCGCTGGTCGACTCGGCGCCCAAGGTCATCAAGGAAGGTGCCACGAAGGAGGAGGCCGAGAAGATCAAGGCCGCCCTCGAGGAGGCAGGCGCGACTGTCGAACTGAAGTGAGGCAGCCTCAGCGCAACCCTTCCACTTGGAGAGCGAGATGGAAATCCGCAACTACAGCCGCGTGGGCGACGCGGTGCTTGTGCCCAACCTGGTGGAAATCCAGACGCGGTCCTACCACAGGTTCCTCCAGCGCGACGTTCCGCCGCGCGAACGCGAGAACGTCGGCCTGGAGGCCATCCTGCGCGAGACCTTCCCAATCCCCAGTTACGACGGGAAACTCTCTCTCGAGTACCTCTACTACGAGCTGGGCAGGCCGCGCTACAGCCCCGACGAGTGTCGGAAACTGCGCCTGACCTACGGCTACCAGTTCAAAATCCGCTGCCGCCTCGACAAGGACCAACCTGTCGAGGAGGACGTCTATCTGGGCGAAATCCCGGTCATGATCGGCGGCGGCGAGTTCATCATCAACGGTGCCGAGCGCGTGATCGTCTCGCAGCTCCATCGCTCCCCGGGAGTGGACTTCAGCGAACAGGTCCACACCAGCGGCAAACGCCTCCACTCCTGTCGGATCATCCCGGAACGAGGCAGTTGGATCGAGATCACGGTCTCGAAGAAGGACGTGTTGAACGTCCGCATAGACCAGAGCGGCAAGTTCCCGGGAACCACGCTCCTGCGGGCGATGTCGCCGGACTACTCCAACACCGCCGATCTCATCCGGCTCTTCTATCCGACCGAGAAGATCAACCTCAGCAGCCGCACTGCGGCGAAGCGGCTGCCGGGCCGCGTGGTGGTCGGCCATCTGATAAACAACGAAACCGGCGAGGTCCTGGTCGAGAGCGGCCAGCCGATCCCGGAAAGCCTCGTCGAGGTCCTTCTGGCTTCCTCGCTCCGCGAGGTGGAGGTCGTCAAGGAAGTCAAGGACGCGCTGATGCTCAACACCCTTGCCGAGGACCCCACAGATACCCACGATGCGGCAGTGGTGCGCATCTACCGTCGCCTGCACCCCGGCAGCCCACCGCAACTCGACAAGGCCAAGCAATTCATCCACGACAAGTTCTTCGACACCAATCGCTACCGCCTCGGGAACGTCGGGCGGTTCCGCCTGAACCGCAAGTTTGCCCGCTTCGCCGAAAGCGACGCGAGGGTCAAACTGCCCCCCGAGGACGACATGGCCCTGCGCCCCGAGGACCTGGTCAACGCCTTCCGCTATATCATGGCTCTGCGGGCCGGCGAGGGCGAGGTGGACGACATTGACCACCTGGGCAACCGCCGCGTGAGAACCATAGACGAGTTGGCCGGGGACGAGCTCCGAAAAGGCTTCCTGAAGCTCAAGCGCACCGTCCAGGAGCGCATGAGCATCAAGGAAGAAAAGGACATGACCCCCCGCACCCTGATCAACTCCCGCACGGTCTCCTCGGCAATCGATTACTTCTTCGGCCGCGGCGAACTCTCCCAGGTCGTCGACCAGGTCAACCCTCTCTCCCAGTTGACCCACGAGCGGCGCCTCAGCGCGCTCGGCCCAGGCGGCTTGAACCGCAAGCGAGCCGGTTTCGACGTCCGCGACGTCCACACGTCCCACTACGGCCGTATCTGCCCCATCGAGACCCCGGAAGGCACCAACATCGGGCTTATCGTCTCGCTGGGAGTGTTCGCAGGAGTGGACGAGTACGGCTTCCTGGTCACGCCGTATCGCCGGGTCAAGAACGGACGGCTGGCCATGCGGCGCGAGGGCGGGCGGCTGGTGCCCGACATCCGCTACCTGCGCGCCGACGAGGAGGACGAGGTCAACATCGCCCCCGCCGACACCCCGATGGACAAGCAGGGCCGCCTGGTCGGCGAGACGGTGCTGGTCCGCCGCGGAGGGGACTTCATCCACGTGGCGCCGGAGGACGTGGACTTCGTGGATGTGTCGCCGAAGCAGATGGTGGGGGTTTCGGCCAGTCTCATCCCCTTCCTCGAACACAACGACGCGAACCGCGCCCTGATGGGCTCGAACATGCAACGCCAGGCCGTCCCACTCCTGACCACCGAGCCTCCCATCGTGGCCACGGGAATGGAGGAACACGTCGCGCGAAACTCCGGCATGGTGGTCGTGGCCGAGGAGGACGGGGTGGTGACCTATGTGTCGGCCGACCGCATCGTGGTCGGCGACAGGGAGTATCGCCTCCGCAAGTTCGTCGGCCTCAGCGAGCGGACCTGCCTGAACCAGAAACCGGTGGTCCGCATTGGCCAGAGCGTGCGGCGGGGTCAGGTGATAGCCGACGGTCCGGCCACCGCCGGCGGCGAGCTCGCCCTCGGGCGAAACGTCCTGGTGGCCTTCATGCCCTGGGACGGCTACAACTTCGAGGATGCCATCCTGGTCAGCGAGAGCCTGGTGCGCGAGGACAAGTTCACCTCGATCCACATCGAGGAGTTCGAGGTCGAAATACGCGAGACGAAACTGGGCCGCGAGGAATTCACCCGCGACATCCCGAACGTCTCCGAGCGCGCTCTGCGAAACCTCGACGAGGAGGGAATCGTCCGCGTAGGCACCCGGGTCAAGCCCGGCGACTACCTCGTCGGAAAGGTCTCCCCGAAATCCAAGAGCGAGCTCTCCCCGGAAGAAAAACTCCTCCTGGCCATCTTCGGTCGCGCAGGCGAGGACGTCCGCAACGACTCCCTGACCGTCCCCTCCGGCGTGGACGGCATCGTCATTGACGCGCAGAAGTTCTCGCGCCGCAGCCACCTCTCCGAGGAACAACGGCAGAAGGACCGCGAGGAAATCCGCCGCGAGACCGAGCGGTACAACAACGAGATCGCGACGAAGTTCCGAGAGATGATCGCCGCCATGGAGAAAGCACTGGGCGGTAAGGTCGTCAGTTCCCAGACCGGGGTCTCATATTCCGATCTCGACAGCCTCTCCCCTCGCGACATCCTCGCCCTCGAAGACCAATTCGACGCCGAGGACATCAAGGCCCGCTCGAAGAAGCACCGCGACGCCGTCGTCGAACTCTACAAGAGATACGACAGCCAGATCGAACAACTCAAGGACGAACGCGACCGCCGGATTGATCAACTCCGCCGCGGCGATGAACTGCCCACCGGGGTCCTCGAGATGGTCAAGGTCTATGTGGCCACCAAGCGGACCCTCTCGGTCGGCGACAAGATGGCCGGCCGCCACGGCAACAAGGGCGTGATCGCCAGAATCCTCCCCATCGAGGACATGCCCTTCCTCGAGGACGGCACGCCCATAGAGATCGTTCTGAACCCCCTCGGGGTCCCCTCCCGCATGAACCTGGGCCAGATTCTCGAGACCCACCTCAGCTGGGCAGCCAAACTCCTCGGCTATCGCGTTGTCACCCCCATCTTCGATGGGATCACCGAGGAGGAGATCCGCAAGTGTCTCAAGGAGGCCGCCCTGCCCGACGACGGCAAGACCACCCTCTACGACGGTCGCACCGGCAAGCCCTTCGACCAAAAGATCGCGGTGGGCTACATGTACATGATGAAGCTCGACCACCTGGTCGACGACAAGATCCACGCGCGGGCCACCGGCCCCTACTCCCTGATCACTCAGCAGCCTCTGGGTGGGAAGGCGCGCTTCGGCGGCCAGCGCTTCGGCGAGATGGAGGTCTGGGCCCTCGAGGCCTACGGCGCTGCCCACGCCCTCCAGGAGCTCCTCACGGTCAAGAGCGACGACGTCGAGGGGCGCACCAAGATGTACGAAGCGATGGTCAAGGGCGAAAACACCCTGAAGGCCGGAACCCCCGTGTCGTTCGACGTTCTGATGAACGAGATAAGGGGCCTGTGCTTGAACATCCGCCTCGAGAAGCGCAAAGGCTGAGAAACCACGCGGCCCAGGTGGCAGCCGCGTTTGCTGGAGGACACACAAGTGGCCACTCCACTCTTCGAGTCGATCAACGAAGTGACCTCGGTGAGCGTCTCGCTCGCCTCGCCCGACGAAATCCGCTCCTGGTCCTACGGCGAGGTCAAGAAGCCCGAGACCATAAACTACCGGACCTATCGCGCGGAGAAGGACGGCCTGTTTTGTGAACGCATCTTCGGGCCGGAGCGCGACTGGGAGTGCTTCTGCGGAAAATACAAGGGGATGAAGCACAAGGGCATCATCTGTGACCGGTGCGGAGTGAAGGTCACACACTCCCGCGAGCGCCGGCGCCGCATGGGCCACATCAACCTCGCCGCACCTGTGGCTCACATCTGGTTCTTCAAGTCCATGCCCTCCCGCATGGGCAACCTCCTGGCCATGAAGGTCAGTTCTCTCGAGAAGGTCATCTACTTCCAGGAATACGTCGTCATTGACCCCGGTGGCGCCGCGGCCGAGGGAATCCAGGAAAAGCAACTCATCGGCGAGGAAGAGTACCAGCGGCTGTCGGCCAAGTACGAGGACTTCCAGGCCGGCATGGGCGCCGAGGCCATCCGCGAACTGCTCCTGAAGCTCGACCTGCC
>CAYYCI010000118.1:5241-9189 GCA_964470215.1 uncultured Planctomycetota bacterium | reverse complement strand
CGTGGTCATTGACCCCCGCCGCGACAAGATCGCAGTCCGAGAAGCGGTCAAACTCGACATCCCGGTCGTGGCCATGCTCGACACCGACTGCGACCCGAAGGACATCGCGATCTGCATCCCCTGCAACGACGACTCCATCCGCTCGGTGAAGGTCGTTCTCGCGTGTCTGGTCGAGGCGGTCGAGCAGGGAATGATCGCGGCCGAGAGCGCGGCGGCCGAGCCGGAACTGGCCGCCGAGATGCCGGCCACGCCTCCTCCTCAAGAAGCCCCCGCTGAGGTCTCTGAGCCTGCGCCCGAACAGAGCGCGGAGCCCGAGGAGGCCAAGCCCGAGGAAGCCGAGGCTCAGGGAGCCGAACCCCAGGAGGATTGAAACACCACCAATTGCTGAAAGGAAAACCATATGGCAATCAGCGCCCAGCAAGTCAAGGAACTCCGCGACCGCACTGGCCTCGGCATGATGAAGTGCAAGGAGGCCCTCCAGGCCACGGACGGCGACCTGGATAAGGCGGTTGAGTATCTGCGTAAGCAGGGCCTCCGCACAGCCGAGAAGAAGGCCGGCCGCGAGACATCCGAGGGGGTCATCGCCTCATACGTCCACTCGAACTCGAAGATCGGCGTCCTCGTGGAGTTGCGGTGCGAGACCGACTTCGTAGCGCGCAGCGACGACTTCCGCCAACTAGGCCGCGACCTGGCCATGCAGGTCGCCGCCGCGAAGCCCGTCGCCGTCTCCAAGGACGACGTGCCCGAGGACGTCCTCGAGCGCGAGCGGGCGATTTACCGCGAGCAGTTCAAGGAAAAGCCACCCCAGGCCATCGAGAAGATCGTCGAGGGCAAACTCCAGGCGTTCTACAAGGAACACTGTCTCCTCAACCAGCCGTTCATCAAGAACCCGAAGGTCAGCATCGAGGACCACATCAAGAGCGTCATTGCCAAACTGGGCGAGAACATAACCGTCGCACGATTCGTCCGCTTCGAACTCGGAGAGTAGGTCCGAGATGGCCTCCCCGCGCTACCGCCGCGTCCTCCTGAAGGTCAGCGGCGAGGGCTTTTGCCGCAGCGGCGGAAGCGGCATTGACCCCCAAGCGCTCAGGACCCTCGCCGAGCAGTGCCGCGACATCAACCGCCTCGGGGTCGAACTCGCCGTGGTCGTCGGCGGCGGGAACTTCATCCGGGGCCAGGAAGTCGCCCGCCAGGGCATCAACCGCGCGACCGCCGACTACATGGGCATGCTCGCCACCGTCATCAATGCCCTGGCGCTCATGGACGCCCTGGAGGCGATGGACGTCGTCACCCGCGTCCAGACGGCCATCACAATGGCCGACGTGGCCGAGCCCTACATCCGCCGCAGGGCCATTCGCCACCTCGAGAAAGGCCGCGTGGTCATCCTCGCCGCAGGAACCGGCAATCCCTATTTCTCGACCGACACCACCGCGGCCCTCCGCGCCACCGAATTGAGGGCCGACGTTCTCCTGAAGGCCACAAAGGTCGACGGCGTCTACTCCGACGACCCAATCGTCAACCCCAACGCCAAACGCTACGAGGCCCTCTCGTATAGCGAGGTCCTCGGCAAGAACCTCCGGGTGATGGACGCCACGGCCATAACGCTCTGTCGCGAGAACGCCCTCCCGGTGATCGTTTTCGATCTCATGGCCCCGGGCAATGTCGAGCGGGTCGTGCGCGGCGAGCCAATCGGCACCCTCGTGGCCGACGAGGCCGCCGTCGCCCAGAGGCTCAACAGACCCGACAACTGACACAAGGCGGAGGCGAACTAATGTCTTACGACGACATCTACCTGGACGCAAGCGAAAGAATGGACAAGGCCGTCCAGCACCTCAAGGACGAGTTCCGCACCGTGCGAAGTTCCCGGGCCACCCCGGGGCTCGTCGAAAACATCAAGGTCGAATACTACGGCACCCAGACCCCGCTGAAGCAACTGGCCACGATCGGTGTGCCAGACCCCCAACTCATCGTCGTCAAGCCCTACGACCCGTCGTCGGCCGAGGCGGTCGTCAAGGCCATCCAGTCGAGCGGGGTCGGTCTCACCCCGAGCCTTGACGGCAAGATCATTCGCCTCGTCGTCCCGCCCCTCAGCGAGGAGCGCCGCAAGCAACTCGTCACACAACTGCGCGAAATGGCCGAAGAGGCCAGAGTCGCCATCCGAAACATCCGTCGCGATGCCAACAAGAAGGCCGACAGCGAGAAAAAGGAAGGCACCCTGCCAGAAGACGACGCATTCCGACTCAAGGACGACATCCAGGAACTGACCGACGAACACGAGAAACAAATAGACGAAATCCTCGAACACAAGGCCCAGGAAGTCATGGAAGTCTGACCGCCCCGCCCCAGGAGGAGAACGATGAGCAAGCAAGCCCCCCTGGCCGACTTCGGAATCGTCGGAATGGCCGTCATGGGCCAGAACCTCGCCCTCAACGTCGAAAGCAAGCGCTACCGCGTCGCCGTCTTCAACCGCACCGCCGCGCGCACGCGCGAATTCTACCAGGCGCGCTGCCAGGGCAAGAACATCACCCCCACCTACTCGCTCCGGAAGTTCGTCGCCGCCCTCAAGCGCCCGCGCCGAGTCATGCTCATGGTCAAGGCGGGCGAGGCCGTGGACGCCTTCATCAAGAAACTCCTTCGCCTCCTCGAGCCAGGCGACATCATCATTGACGGCGGCAACTCGTTCTTCAAGGACACCATCCGCCGTTGCGCCCAGGTCGAGGCCAAGGGCCTCCTCTACATCGGCACAGGGGTCAGCGGCGGCGAGGAGGGCGCTCTCCACGGGCCATCCCTGATGCCCGGCGGCAGCAAAAAAGCCTGGCAGGCCATCAAGCCCATCTTCACCAAGATCGCCGCACACGTCAACGGCGCCCCCTGCTGCACCTACATCGGCCCGAACGGCGCCGGCCACTACGTCAAGATGGTCCACAACGGCATCGAATACGGCGACATGCAACTCATCTGCGAGGCATACTACATAATGGCCAACGCCCTCGGCCTCTCCGCGCGCCAACTCCACGAGGTCTTCGCCAGGTGGAATCGCGGCGAACTGAACTCGTATCTCATCGAGATCACCCGCGACATCTTCGCCAGGACCGACCCCGACACCGGCAAGCCCCTCGTCGAGGTCATCCTCGACAAGGCCGGCCAGAAGGGCACGGGCAAGTGGACCAGCCAGGACGCCCTCGACCTCGGCATCCCGGCGCCCACCATCGCCGAGGCAGTCTTCGCGCGGTGCATCTCCGCGATCAAGGAAGAGCGGGTCGCCGCCTCGAAGGTTCTCCGAGGCCCGACCCGCGCCCGCTGGAAAGGCGACCACGCGAAAATCATCGAGAAGATTCGCCGAGCGCTCTACGCCTCGAAGGTCTGCTCCTACGCCCAGGGCTTCGCCCTCATGCGCGAGGCCGGCAAGGAATATGGCTGGAAGCTGAACTTCGGCGAGATCGCAATGATCTGGCGCGGCGGCTGCATCATCCGCGCCCGCTTCCTCCACAGGATCAAGGAAGCCTTCGACCGCGACCCCGACCTCCCCAACCTCCTGCTCGACCCCTACTTCCGCGGCATCATCCACAAGTGCCAACCGGCCTGGCGCGAAGTCGTCGCCACCGCCTTCGAACTCGGCCTGCCAGTCCCCGCATTCTCCTCTGCCCTGTGCTATTTCGACAGTTACCGCCGTCCGCGCCTGAGCGCCAACCTCATCCAGGCCCAGCGCGACTACTTCGGAGCACACACCTACCAGCGAATTGACAAGCCCGGGGTCTTCCACACCGAATGGACCAAGTAGCCGCCGCCGGTTGAGCCCAGAGCCAGCGCGACGATTTCACCGCAGAGACGCAGAGGGCGCAGAGAAGACCGTTCCCGAGCCGTCCCCGCGTCGCGAAGGTCAATTTGCCTTGTAGGCGGGCCGTCTCGGCCCGCGAGCGGCGTCATCGGTGTTGGTCCCGCGCCAGA
>CAYYCI010000118.1:0-5141 GCA_964470215.1 uncultured Planctomycetota bacterium | reverse complement strand
AGGTCTCCGCGCCGCGAAGGTGGGATCGAGTTGTAGGCGGGCCGTCTCGGCCCGCCAGCGGCGTCGCCGGTGTTGGTCCCGCGCCAGAGTGGCGCGCCCCGCGTACAGGTCTCCGCGCCGCGAAGGTGGGATCGAGTTGTAGGCGGGCCGTCTCGGCCCGCGTGGTAGGGGCACGCCCCCGTGCCTGCCCGTTCTGGTCTCCGTAGCCTCTCCGCGCCCTCTGCGTGCTCTGCGGTGGAACCCAGAGCCTTTGGCCAGTCGTCGCGGGGCGAGACGCCCCGCCTACAACAACCGCCGCACGCACCGTTGGGAGATATTCGGCGGAGCCTGTCAGCCGGAACTTCTCGAAAGCCGTTCCCAGTGGAGGTTTGCGCCCCGCACCCGGTGGCGCAGGCTTTCCAGCCTGTGGGCGACGCGGGGCGAGACGCCCCGCCTACAACAACCGCCGCACGCACCGTTGGGAGATATTCGGCGGAGCCTGTCAGCCGGAACTTCTCGAAGGCCGTTCCCAGTGGAGGTTTGCGCCCTGCACCCGGTGGCACAGGCTTTCCAGCCTGTGGGCGACGCGGGGCGAGACGCCCCGCCTACAAGTGTCTGCGTCGCAAAGGTGGGGTGGAGTTGTAGGCGGGCCGTCTCGGCCCGCGGAGTGTGCGAGGGTGGAGGTTCCAAATCACAAGTTCCAAACAAGAACCAAGCTCCAAGAATCCAATTTCCAAACGCCTTGGTGATAGCGGGCGCAGGATTCGGTCCTTGGGATTTGGGGCTTGGTGCTTGGGACTTCCCCAGCCAAACGAACGCACCGGCGGCTGTGCCAGGAGGCTGGCAAAGAAAAACGCCCTCCCGCACTTCCGCGCGGGAGGGCATTGGCATGCTCAGGTTCTGCAATGGTCGGTCATTTCGGGGCGGTCGTGGAGGTGAATGCCTTGAGAACCCAGCCGCTCTTGCCGTCGGGCAGGGTGACGAAGTACCACTTGTCGTGCTGAGCCTGGACCGCCAGCGGGGTGCCGCGCGCGGCACTCGCGACGGCTTTCGATTGCGCGTCGGGCTTCTCGTAAACCCGAACCGTGGCGAAGGCCACGAAGACCTTCTCGGGAAGTTGTCCAGCCGTCGGCGGCTTCGGGTGAGGTTGCTGGGGCTGGGCCTGCTGCGCAGGGGGTTGTGGCCTGGTGATCGGCTGGGGCTGCTGGGCGACGATCGGGCTGCTCGCGGGGATTTGACTTGCTGGCTGAGCGGCGCCCACCGGCCGACCCGTGGCGTCGTAGTGGTAGTATTGAGCCGGGGTGCGGCTGACGACGAACTGGACGGCCTTGGCCAGACACACCCGGACGGCTTTCTCCATCGGGGTGTTGCGGAATGCGCCGAGGCCGATGCCCAGCCGCGAGGACCCGCCACCGATCACGCCGCCGATGGCGCCGGCGATGTCGGTCGCGCGGCCCTCGACGGTCGTGGCGGCCACGATCCGCGACGTGCGAGCGTCAATTATCCGCATATCAATTGCGACGTAAGCCTGCTTCAAGCCGGCGCCGAGGCCGCCGGGATGGCGTCGGCTCAAGAGGATGCCCCCGATGTTGCCGCCCTGGTAGTTAGGCTCGAAGGCCGTGACGGCGCCAGTGACGAGGAGTTCGGCACCTTCGATCTGGCCGGTGGGCGCGCCGGTGGCCGCGCTCACCCGCCCGCTACGCGCCAGGTCCTGCTCGGCCATCACCGCGCCGAGTTCCTGCCGCTCGAGGACGATGAAGCGATTGGTGTTCACCAGCTCGGTGGCCAGCATGTCCGCCAGGCCGTCGCCGATGCGGCCGTAGCCCTTCGCGGCCTTCTGGTCGAAACTCACCACCGCGATCCGAGCACGCGGCCCGTTATACGGCACTGCCTGAGCCTGGGCGATGGTCGGGCTGTTCAGTCCGCCAGTGACCGTGGCCTGGGGCTCGAGCAAACTCTCGCAACCGGCCAGACCCATCGCTATTGCCACGAGGAACGTCACCGCAAGCCTCATCGTCTTTCTCCTTTCGGCCTTCGCGCCTGGTGTAGTTTGCCACGGCGCACGCCGAATGTCAATCGTCTAATCACTTGACGCGCAGGAAGCAAGGGGTATTCAACTCAGGCGTCGGTAATCTCGACCAGGTGCGCGATCTCCGCCGCCGAGTAGAGCCGGCCCTTGTTGACCCCCGGACAGCGCTCGGCCGCTCGTGCCCAGGCCTCGGGGGAGCGGGTGTACTCGCGCCAGAAGGGAAACGTCCGACATTGGATCGGGCGGACGGGGTAGATCCGACAGCCCTCGGGCGCCCAGAACACGCAGTCGCCGTTTGGCTCTTCCACAAGGCTATACTCGCCCAGCACCTTCCGCACGTAGCGGGCCATGAGCTCACGCCGAGGGATGCCCAGAAACCGCGCGATAGCCGCTATCTCGAGCCGCCGCACCCAGACGTAGCCGGGGTCCCCCCGGCAACACTTCCCGCAGCGGGTGCACTGGAAGCGTAAGCCCCGCTCGTACCAGACCTTTTCCCCGGTCAGAATATTGGCTTCTCCTCTTCTGCCCGGCCCGCGAGGGCGGCACGCACCGCCGCAGCCACTCCTACGCCCACGTACAGCGAGAACGCGGTGGCGATGGTCAGTTCCTTGTGGGTGACCACCAACACGATCACGATCGCCACAAAAGCCAACTCCGCGAAGCCGTGGCGCTCGCCGAGAAACTGGCTCACCACGTGGCGATACCTCACGCGGCTGACCATCAGCACGCCGGCCACGAACGTGATCGTCGGTAGCAGCCGCGGGAGGAAACGGACCTCGAAGTTCTCGACCAGGTAGAAGTGGAGGATCACCAGCGAGGCCACCTGGCCGGCGGCTGCCGGCGACGGCAGCCCCTCGAACCACTCGTGGCTCTCCTGGTCGGGGCTCGTCTCGACGTTGAACCGCGCCAATCGTAGCCCGGCACACACCGCGAAAACCAGACACGACAACCACACCAGCCTCGGATGGCCCAGCCCCACGTTCACCGACAACGACGCCACCAGGAAGGCCGGCGCCACCCCGAAACTCACCATGTCGGCAAGCGAGTCGAGTTCCGCGCCGAAGCGGCTCGACGCCCCGGTCAACCGCGCAAGTTTCCCATCGAGCGCATCAAAGACCATTGCAACGAAAACCAGCCACGCCGCAGCAACGAACCCCGCCTGAGTCCCGCGCGATGCAAGATACAGCGCGTGGAACCCACACAGCAGGTTCCCCAGCGTCAGCAGCGACGGCAGGGCCTCGACCTTTCTCAACCCTCGCCCTCCGCGCTAAACTCCCCGACCACGCTCTCCCCGGCTCGCACCCTCTCCCCCACCCTCACCGAGGCCCGGAAGCCCAGCGACGTGGGCACATAGACCTCCAGGCGCGAGCCAAACTTCACCATTCCGAAGCGCTCTCCACGCCGGACGCGATCCCCGACTTCGGGCACACACACGATCCGCCGCGCCACGAATCCTGCCACCTGCTTGACCAGCACGCGGCTCCCGTCCTCGCGCTCCACCCCGAGAAGCAAGCACTCGTTCTCACGGGAGGCGGCGGGGAGCATTGCATTGTGGAACCTCCCCGGGCGATGGTCGCGAAAGACCACCTTGCCCGAAACAGGCGCGCGGTTCACGTGCATGTCGAAGAGCGACATGAAGATGCCCACGCGGACAGCCTCGCCGCCCAGGAAATCCTCCTCGACCACGGTCTCGAGGTCGGTCACGCGGCCATCGGCTGGCGCGAGGACCAGGTGGTCCCCCTCGGGCGGCTGACGCTCCGGGTCGCGGAAGAACGCGACCAACAGCGCCCACAACGCCGCCGGCGCCACGACCGCGGCGGGCAGCAACCACAGGGCCAGTCCACAGGCGCTGCCGAGCAACAGCGAACCAATCACGAGTTCTCTCGCGCCGTGAGGGCTCAGAGGCACCCGCACCTCTCGCTCCAACCACCCGCTCCCCTCTCTCCAATGGCGATTCTAACAACCATGATGGCGCGAATCAAGCCGCGCGACTCTATTCGCGCACCAGGACGAGGCGGAAGCCGAGATTGTCGTAAGACCCCTCGGGTGCGAGCGGCATGCGGAACGCCGAGCGGCAGTAGTCCTGGGTGAACGCCCAACTGCCGCCCCGCTCCACCCGCTGTGACCCGGGACGGTCGTTCAGCGGGTTCACCCGGGGCGAACGCTCGTAGAAGCCCGCGTCGAACCAATCGAGGCACCACTCCCAGACGTTGCCGCACAGGTCGGCGACGCCCTCGGGGGTGTCGCCTTTCGGGCTGAACGAGCCGACGGGGGCCGTCCTCGCAAAGCCGTCGTCGGCCTCGACCCTCGCCCACGGCAGCCCGGAGCGACGGTCGGCGAAGTTCGCCCGGTCGTTCGACCACTCGTTGCCCCAGGGGTAGCGCCTCCCCTCCCTTCCCCTGGCCGCAAACTCCCATTCCGCCTCTGTCGGCAGGCGATAGCGCCAGCCCCGAGGCCGCGACGAATCCGCCTTGTTCAACCAGGCGGCGAACGCCTTCGCGTCGTTCCAACTCACGCAAACCACCGGGTGGCGGTCCGTCTGGGGGAAGCCGGGGTTCTTCCACGATGCGCCCGCTTTTTTCTCCCAGCAGTCCATCTCGATATGCATCGTCGCTCCCCCGCCGCGTTCCGCCTCGGTGCGATAACCCAACGCCTCGACGAAACGGCGGAACTGCCCGACCGTCACCTCATGGCGGGTGATGAGGAAATCGCGGCTCAGCACCACCTCGTGTGGCGGCGTCTCGGGCAGGAACTTCCGCAACGGGGTCCCGAACCCCTCGGACAACCCCTCCGCCTCTTTGCGGGGCGTCCCCATCGTGAACTTCCCCGCGCCGATGCGAACGAACTCCATACCCAGGGAATTCGTCCATCGCCGCGGGGAAAAGCGTTCCTGCGCCGGCCAGCAGCCGGCCGTCGCAAGCGAGAGAACGGCGACGCCGATAGCCCGCCGAGTCGCCATCTCACTCTCCCCGAAGGCGCAAGCGGAGCGCAGGGACAAGGTCGAGGGGCACAGCCACCCGAGCCGACTTGGTCTCGCAACAGAACTGCCCCACCCGCAACTGCCCGGCCAGTCCAAGGAACTTCCTGGCCTCGTGAGCGCTCATCACGCGGCAGCCGCTCAGGACCGCAACCA
>CAYYCI010000117.1:0-9205 GCA_964470215.1 uncultured Planctomycetota bacterium | reverse complement strand
CACGTCGCGGAGAAGCGTCCGCAACTTGCCCCACGTAGCTTCAGGAGCGAGTTGCCCCGTGAAAATATCGGCGTCAAGCGAAGCACTTACCCACAGAACCGAACCAGCTTGCCCAATGGCCGCCTAATGGGTCATAGCAGGTTCGGCTGAAGGGGTTGCTCTGGCCTCCGCTGGCGCAGGTGTCAAGTGGGTTGGGGGTGGCTTGGATGACTGGGGGAGGGAGGGTGACTTGGCAAGCTGGCGGCGGGTAAAGTGGGCTGCTAAACGGCGGGAGGTGGGGAGCGCGAGGACGTAACCGGGGCTGGGGGGTTCGACACGACGGCACCAGGGAGAGCAAACCGGCTAACCCGCTGGGGGGATGGTCCGGGGAGAGCGGACCGGGCAGTTCGCGCGCGGTGAAGGGTCCATTGGTGCCGCCGGCAGGGACGCCCCGGCCACAGGGGGTCCGCCACTCGGGGGATTCCGGCTTGGCGACCGCGGCCCCCCCAGGCACGCGGGAGCCGTTGGGAGGCGCTTGTTTGTCGCGGGAGCCGGCAGGGGTTGAGTTGTCGGCGGACGTTTGTGAGCCGTGGCTGGGGCCCAGGAACGGAGGCGGCAACGGCGTGGCCCGGGTGGCTCCGCCGGGGGTTCGCCTGGGCGGGGACTCCAAGTTCTGGGATTGACTTGACGGGCCTTTCTGGGGATATTCTCGCCGTGCGTATGGGCGACTGAAAGGAATCGCACGATGGAGTTGGCGTTGAAGCCTGACCTGGACGAGGCGCTCGAACACTGGCGGGCGTTTTGGAACAAGGAGATCATCCGCCGTCCGTGCATCGCCATAACGGCGCCCCGCGAGGGGGTGGAACGGGTTCCCGGTCCCGCGTGGCAAATCCGGCCCGAGACGGACTTCGAGTGCCATCTGACCCAGGCCGAAGCGTCCCTGGCCTGTCGCTACTACGCCGGTGAGGCGATGCCGTTCTTCCAGCCGAGTTTCGGCCCGGACCAGGCCGCGGCCTTCGTCGGGGCACGGCTCGAGTGGTCAGAGGATAGCGCGGGGACGAGTTGGTCGGTCCCGTTCGTCGAGTCGTGGGAGGAGGCTCTTCCGTTGCGGCTGGGGGACGGGAACGACACGTGGGAGCGGATGCTCGAGTTGTATCGCAAGGCGGGCGAGCGGGGCATGGGGAAGTTTCTCGTCGGGGTGCTCGACCTGCACTCGAACTTCGACTGGCTCGCCGCCATCAGGGGGCCGGACCGCCTGTGCATGGACGTCATCGATTGCCCCGAGCTGGTCCACAGGGCAATGGAAAACGTCCGCGCCCTCTACCCGCAACTCTACGAGGCGGTCTACGAGGCGGGGAGAATGGCGGGACGGGGAACCTGCGGCTGGCTGCCGTACTACAGCGAGGGGCGCTACGCGACGGTCCAGTGCGACTACGCGTGTCTTCTTTCGCCCGCGCAGTTCAATGAATTTGTTCTGCCCGCACTGGAAGAGGAATGCGACTTCCTGGACCACTCGGTGTACCACTACGACGGGCCGGTGGCCCTCCAGCATTTCGACGCGATCACCGGGATCGCCTCCCTCGACGGGATTCAGTGGACTCCTGGCGCGGCCGACGGGCCGATGATCGAGTGGATCGATCTCCTCAAGCGGTTCCAGGAGCGGGGGAAGAACGTGTTCGTGTCGTGTTCGGCCGATGAACTGAAGGTGTTCCACCGCGAGTTGAAGCCCAACCTGGTTTTCTACAACGTGGGCGTCCGGTCCGAGCGCGAGGCCGACGACCTTCTCCGCTGGCTCGAGTGCAACACGTGAGAGGGGTCACTAGCGGGTTGGGCCGTAGATGAGTTTGTGGGCGGCGCGGATTTCGGGGTTTGCCATGAAGCCGCGCCAGACCGCGCCCCAGCGGCCTCGGCGCCGCGCGCGGTAGTTGTCTATGGCGATGAGCATCGGGCCGGCGTCTATGGCGAAGACGGCGTGGTTCCTGAAGCCGGTGGAAGGGGCGAAGGCGTCGCCGAAGCCGCAGTCGGCGCTTCGCCACAGGTCGCTCGCTCGCCGATACCATCGCAAGGCGGCGATGGCCTCCTGGGGCAGGAAGTTGATCGCGCTCGCCGCGCCGTAGACCGCTATCACGGAATTGTCGGTGACGGGGCGAGGGCGGTCGTCCCCGGGGAAGCGCCAACGCGATGGCTGCGGGACGTCGAGTTGGAAGAATTGGCCGCGCCTGACCCCGAAGACCGGCGGGGTGCCGTAGGCGCGGTAGATGGTGACGTTGCCCACGCGACCCTCGCAGGCGCTCAGGCCCCAGCCTGCCTCGCCGTAGAGTTCGGGGTGGGAGCGGCAGTAGCGGTAGTTTGTGCGGCAATACTTCAGCGTGTTCTGCCACCAGTTGATTGGCTGGGCGGGGTGGCGGTCGGGGCGGTCGAGGGCTTCGGGCGGAAGAAACAGGGAGGCGAAGATGTGGCAGTACATCGAACCCGGCCAACTGGCGATGAACTCGTCGCCGCCGGGCGCGCGGACCTTCACCCGCTGCCATCGCCAGAAGACGTCCACGGGCACCCGCTGCTCCGGCGGTCTGGCGGAGTTAGCGGCGATGGCAAGGAGACAGATGAGGTAGGTCTCGTCGGTGTAGCAGTTCCAGCCAGCGCGCAGGAAGCCGCCGGGGAGTTCGGGCTTCCAGCCGTGGCTGAAGAGGCCGTCGGGACGGAGCATCCAGCGCCAGTCGGTGCGCTCGAAGAGCCGCCGGGCCATCTGGCGAATGTCGGCCTCCTCGGGGCGGTCGAAGTAGCCCCGGCACGCCATCGCCCCGCAGAGGAGCAGGGCGGAGTCTATGCTGGAGAGTTCACATTGGCCTTTTCGCAGGCCGCGTGGGTCGAGGAAGTGGTAGAAGAAGCCGCGGTAGCCGCCCACGCCGGTCCTCTGGGGCCCCTGGGGGAGTCTCAGGAGCGACGAGAGGATCAGCCTCACGCGGTCGGCGGCCTGCCTGCGGCTCACGTAGCCGCGGTCGGCTCCGACGCAGAGGGCTGAGAGTTCGAAGCCGGTGCCCGCGATCTGGTAGAGGTCGTGCCAGGTGGAACGGTCGGGGCACAAGCCCAGGGTTGGGTGGGCGTAGTCCCAGAAGAAGCGAAAGGTCGCGCGAGCCACCTGGTCGAGGAAGGCGTCGTCGGCACGTGGGGGAACGTCGCCCGGCCTGGTGCGGCGGACAAGTTCGATGTCGTCGAGGAGCAGGCGCCCGGCCGGGCGATTGAATCGTCTCTCGACCACGAGGCGGAGTTCCTTGGCCCTTCGCGGATCGAGCGGCTCGGCGGTGAAGCGCCAGAAACGCTCGTCGCCGATATTCGCCGTCAGCCTCACGGTGGACCAGTTGTCACCGGGCTCGATGAGGACGTAGCGGAAGGCGGCGTGGTGGCTGCTTCGGCGCTCGTCGGTGACCTCGAGGCGAATGACGCAGCCTTCGTGACGGCTCGGCGGCTCCTGGAGGAGGCTCGCGCGACCCTTGACCCTGAACGCTAGCCAGTCCCACTGCGAGAGGTCGAGGACGACGTGGCTCGACTGTAGCGGTCCCCTGAGGCTGAGCCACATTCCCAGCGAGGCATCGGCTGCGGCGGGTGCGAAACGCCAACTCATCTCGAGACAGCCGGGGGTGGTGCCTTCGTCGGGCCGATGGGAAAGGCGCGCCGAGTTTCCCCCTCCCGAGCCGAAGGGCCCGATCCAGCCGGAAAGGTCGGTTTGGAAGGGTTTGACGCGGTCGCTGAAGGTCGCCACGGCTTCGCGATGAAGCCGCCGGCCGCGTTCGCCGGTGAAACGGATGCAGCCAGTGACGAACGCGAGGAGGACCAGGACGAAGACGCCAGGGGGCGAGCCCCCATCCCCGTCGGTGGTCACCTTGCCTTCTTCCGCTTCAGTTCGATCCACCTGAGCGAGACCCCTCTCTGGTAGCCGGCGCAGACCCACAGCGTCTGGGGACCTTTGACCAGGTATATGTCCACCGGCTTGGTGGTCTGCCAGAGACCCCTTGTCCACGGGAGCGCGAGCCATGCCCTGCCGTCGAAGGTGTCTCCGACGTTGAATTCCCAGATTGTCGGCCCGCCGACGCCGCGGCAATCGAGGGTGCTCAGGCGGAAGTAGCGAGCGATGACGGTGGGGAAACTCTTATGGAAATCAATGCCGATGTTGGTGCCTTCGAAGAGTGTCTTCCACTCGTTTCCGCCCTTGTATTCGACCCGGAACTTCGACACCCGATTCCAGGTGCGCTCGTCAATCATGACCTTGCTCACCCGGCGCGGTTCGCCGAGGTCAATTTCCAGTTGGGCCTTATCCACGCCCTCGTCCACTGCCCAGCGGGTGCCCATGTTGTTGTCCACGGCCATCTGTGGCCCCAGTTCTTTGACCATTCCGTGATAGACGGCGGATGCTTTGGCGGACTTGACTGGGTAGGTCGCCCCGAACGAGCGGACATAAAGGGACTGCCCCCAGTTGATCGTGGCGACGTTGGCGGTCAGCGCGTAAACCCCCGTCTCGGGCACGTTGATCTTATAGCCCACGTGGGCCTCGGCCATGAGGGCCTGGAAGTGGAGTTGCTTGCCGCCTGTGTAGCAGTCGAGGACGGGGACGCTCGGGTGTTGCCCTCCGAAGCAGGGCACTCCACCCCTGGTGAAGAAGTCTTCCGCTTCGAGATGAATCACCCCGGGCTCGACCTCGATGGGAGGTTCGGGCCTGGGCGTGAGCCTCGGCGCCGGTCCGCGCTCGCGCCAGACCTCCCGGCCGATTGCTCCCCTGGGTCCAGAGGGATAGGGGGAGAGGTAACGGCCTGGGATCACCCCGTCAACGCCCGGCCCATGCCAGGCGACGGCCAGGTGGTCGTTGCCTTCTCCCTCCTTGTGGAGCGCCTCTATGTAGTAGCGTTTGCCGGCCTGGAGTCGGATGGGCTTGGATTTCTGGGTCGGGAACGCATCGAACTTGCGCGGGCCCGTCCACCCTCGCACATAAGCGATGAGTTTCCTATTCTGCGGGTTGGCGTCGGTGCTCAGGAGGAGGTCCGAGTCGTCATCGCTCGCGATGGCGAAGACATATTCGCCCGTGGCAGGAGGGTAGAGGAAGCCTCGGAGGCGCGCGAGATAGTGGTCGCCGACGTTGCTGGGCGCCTCGAAGGCCGGGAGATTGCCCGCCTCGTCGGGCTTGGAGTCGAGGAGATACGAGTGTATCGTTGGCGGGGTCTGCTCTATTTCGCGCGCGATTTTCATGATCGCCGCCGCCTGCTTTTTCGCGACGAGGTGTGTGATCCACCGCAGGTGTTCGACCTTTGCGAAGGTGCCAATCGAGCGCATCGCGGCGACCTTGAGGAATTCGGCGCCGGACATCTTGTAGCGGTCCACCACCTTCGAGACGTTCCAGCCGCGGCCGTAACAGACCTGCCAGCCGTCGCGGAAGTGCTTGTATGCGACCGCGGCGTGGCCGGGTTGTCCCACGCCCACGGCCGGGATGCCGAACGCCTGATTGATGAACACTCCGAAGGATGATCTTGGCCCACACTTGCCCCCGCCCGCCAACACACAGGAGAAGTCCTTGTAGGGAATCTGCGAGGTCTGATAGCGCATCTGGGAAGTCATCTGCACCACCCGCTCGTCGGTCCGGAGGTCCGGCCTGAAGGTGTTGAGCATCTCGCGTGCCCAGGCGAGGTCCTCGTTCGAGGCTCCGGAGGAGACGACGTGGGTGAGTTCCCAGGCCGTCAGATGGTCGAAACTGGGGAGCAACTCTCCGTTGCGGTGGGCCTTCTTGTAGTGCATGTAGCGTTCGAGCGCTGAGCAGGGTTTCGGCTGCATCCCGACGCCGCGGTTCCCTGTCCCCGGTGGACGGATGGCCACGGCGATGGCCAGCCGCAGGTAGAGGCCGCTCCTGGACTGGGGGTCCGCCTCCCAGACCTGGCGCCACCGCGTCAGATCGCCGGCATTGAGCGACCAACTGTCGTCGGCCCTCGCAAAGCCGGCGCTGGGTGTCCGAGTGAGCAACGCGGTGTCCATGGCATACTCGTCGCGGAGCAGCCACGCCAGGAACTTCTTGTTCGCCGGCGCAGCCTTGGCGAAGGCCCCCAGATTCTGGACCCCCGGGAGCGGCCCCCAGACCTTCGCCATGAAATGCTGCTGCACCAGGGCTTTCTTGAAGGTCGGGTCGGTGAGCAAGGCGTTCAGCGCCGACTCGGTGATGTCGGCCGGGTCGGTCGGCACCCGGCGCCCGAGCCAGGCCGTGAGGTCCTCGAAGTACCTGGTGAAATCGGCGGAGCGAATCGCCTGGCTCAGCGCTCGATCATCGGGACCTTCGCCGAAACCGACTCTGGGAAGCAGTAGCACGATGCTGCATGCAATAGCGACCAGTGCCGACATTCTCTCCTCGATCTGCACGGCAAATCCTGGACCTGAGAGACACGTTCCCCACGACAGTCCTGCAAGTGCGCACGAGAGGACCGCGGCCCCCTGGGAAGATTCTATCCGGTTCCCAGAGGCGGCTCAAATCAGTGGCTCTAGCGTAGGTGGTCGGGGAGCGGGGGGATGCCGATCGCCGATTCCCAGGTGGGGGTCGGGCGGAAGTTGGGGTGGCCCCTGTCCTTGATGTTCCGTCGCCCGTAGTAGGAGCCATAGTACTGGCAGTTGGTGTCCACCCAGTTGGTTATCTTGAGGGTCTCTTCGGGCTTCAGTCGGATTTCCTTGTGGGCTTCGATGAGCCTGGCGAGCCGTTCCAGTCGGGCCTTGTCGCCTTTGAGTCTGACCTTCCCGGGGAGGAGCATGGCGACCAGGAGGCTGTTGTGGGAGCCGAGGGACATGGGCGGCAGGTAGCGGGCGTTTCCTGTCTTGGGATGGTTCTCGCCTATGGTGGGGACGAGGCCGGGGTCTGTGCGGCCACGACGGCGCTCGGGCAGGAGACTCTCGTAGGAGACGCTGAAGAAGCGCGTCATCCGCCCGCTGAGGTCGAGGCCGCCGTCTTTTCGTTTCTCGTTGTGGCACCTGACGCAGTGGCGGTCGAGGACGGGCTGGACGTCCGTGGGGTAATGAAGGGGGCGGCGCCCGGTCTTCTCACCCGGCTGTGGCCCGGGCAGCGACGGCTCGCGCTCGAGGGCCAGGAGGTTGTCCGAGAGCGGCTGGGGCGTCGTGTTGGGGGTCTCGTGGCAGCCGACGCAGGCGCGCACCTCGCCGGGCATGTAGTTCACATACGTCCGCTCGGTCTGGACTGCGAGGTAGTTCTCGTCGAGGGCCTGGAAGAAGACGTTGGCGTTCGCTGGGACGATGAAGTTGGCGCTGCCATCCGGCTCGACCGGCACCACTCCGTGTTGGACCTTCAGGCCGAGGGCGGTGTCCTTCGAGACGACGGCGTGTTGCTGGTCGTATTCGTCTTCTCTCGACCGGCCGAAACGCCGCGCTGACCACGGGCGCGGGACCTGTTCGAGGATGCGGATATACTTGATGGTGCCCCGCTCCACCCCTTCCATGCCGCGGTAGATGTCAACGACGATGCAGCGTGCCAGCCCCTTTTTCGCGAGCACCGGGTCCGTGGCGCCACGGATCACGGGCGGGGTCTTGCGGGGCCGGACTGGGATCGGCTGCCAGCACGAAATCTCGGGGTCGCGATAGAGCAACTGCACCTTGCCGCTGGAGTCCAGCAGGTAGAGCCCATAGCCGTTCGGGGAGTGCCAGGGGCCGTAGTCGCGGGGTTTGTGGGCCACGAGGAAGTGGTCCCTGTCGAGGGGATAGGGGTCTCGGAAAAGTGGCCCGTTGCCGCTGCGGTCGAAGACGACGCGCCCGGTTCCTGGGTCGCGGAAGTGCCAGCCGCTTTCGGCCAGCACCCTCACCCCGGGCGTCAGATAGGTCATTGGCAATTCAGTGCGGATTGGCAGATTGGTGTTGATGCGGATGACGGTGCCGAGAGCGTTCTGGGGACAGTGGGGACAGCCGAGGGCGACGTAGTGGTTCGGCGCGCCGGGAATGGCGCGACCCTGGATCAATGTCGAGGGGAAGCGGATGTCGTTGCCGAAGACCTCCGAGGAGCCTGTGCCGTCGGGTCGCATCGCCCACAGACACTTCACCACCACCGTGCCCTTATCCACGTATTCCCAGCGCGTGTAGAGAATCCGCCCGTCGGGCGTAACAGTGGGGGTGGCCTCGCTCAGGGGACTGAAGCTCAGTTGCCGGAGGTTCCGCCCATCGCGGTCCATCCGATAGAGCACTGTGGTGGTGAAGATATCGGGGCCGTCGCACAGCGTCCCATACTGACAGCGGGTCGAGACAAACGCGATTCCGCCGTCGGGCAGATAGCAAGGGTGCATATCGTCGGTGCCGTGGTGGTACTTGTTGCGGTATTTCTTGACCAGTTCCGCCTCGTTCCCGGGAGGCGGCAACACCAGCCTCAGCCCGCGACCATCAATGCCCACCTCGTAGATGCGGTAGCCCTCGTCGCTCGAACGCTTCCAATCGAAGACGACCCTCGTGGCGTCGAACGAGAGGCCCATCCGCCCGAAGACCCCGCCGGGCAGTTCCGACGTCAGGCAACGCACCGAGCCGTCTGTGAGCGAGAGCGCGTAGATGCCGCCGCCCGGGGTCCACCGCGAATCCAGATACTCGGTGTAATAATGGCTGGAGGTGTATGTGAATCGCTTGATGAAGAGAATCTCCTCGATGCCGAGCACCTCGCGGAGCCAGACACGCGTCGCGGCCATCTGGCCTTCGCGGGCCTCCAGTTCCTCGCGCATCCGCTCCTGGGGCGACTTGAAGGTCTCCGCGAATGCTTTTCTGTTCCATCCTTCTCTCTTGGCCGACACGACGATTCCGGCCAGGTGTGGCATCAGGCGCGTCACCTCGATGCGGAGGGCGTTCCGTCCCTTCCTGAACTCGAACGGCCCGGTGGTGGTCCATCGCAGGTTCTGGGCGAAGAAGCCGCCGGTGGGCTGGCCGAGGAACTGGCCGGGCAGGCGCTTGCCGTTGACACGGAAGGCCACGGGACGGCTCTCGCCCGAGGCCAGAAGCCAGCCCACGTAATAACGCCCCGCCTTCTCCACCTCGAGGGTCCACTCGACGAATCCTCTCGGCCCGTAGCAGACCATCAGGCCGTCCCACCTTGGGTCTGCTACCTTGACGTTGGGCGACCTGGCCGAGCAATCCCGAGCGAGAAGATAAACCTCCCCCGCACCACCCGCCCGAGCGATGGTCAAGAGCACCGTCGAGACTGCCAACCACGCTATTGTTC
>CAYYCI010000116.1:0-9208 GCA_964470215.1 uncultured Planctomycetota bacterium | reverse complement strand
GGCCTCGAGACCGACCGACTCATACAAGTCCGACGCTCCCTCTACGTCCAGGGAATCGCCGGGAACATCGACTCCGGCACCTGGGAACAACGCGCCGACGACGAGCGCCTCGAGGGCTTCGACCACGCTTTCGTCTGGGCATTCCCGGGCGAACTCGTCCTCGGCAGGATGTGGTCGTCGCGTGATGGAAAGGGGCGCACGAAATATCCCATGGTCGTCTGCGCCGAGTGTCGAGGGGGCCCCCTCGACTGGGCCCTCCGCCACGTCCTCCCGCGCCTCGACGAGCTCCACGCCCGCTGCACCCAGACCACCACCGCCGCCGACGTCCGCTCGGCCGTTGCGGAGGTCCGCCAGGACCTCAGGAAAGAGGCCGAGAGCCTCGAGCCTACTCCTCGGCCCGTCTCGCCATCCCCTCGCGCCCTCGCGCGCATCGCCGATAGCCCCGAAATGGCCCCCGAGCGCCGGGGAATGCACAGGGTGCTCTACCAAATCCGACGCGAGATGGCCCCTTTCGTGAAAGGAGGGGCCGAGGGCACAGCGACCGGCATGTCCGTCCTGCGTGCGGCGGCAATGCGAGTGCCCCTCTGCGCCCCAAACCAGCGCGAGGCGCTCTCTCTCTGGCTCCGATTCCTCTTCGGCAAACTCGACCCCTCCACCCCCGTTCTTGCCCTCGCGCGTCTCGACAGCGACTTCCTCGACATCATCGCCGGCGACCCCGCCGCCCAACACCTCTTCTGCGTCCGGGCCTCCACGAAGGCCGTCCCACTGACGACCGACATCCCCTACAACCTCGACCCCGCCTTCGTGGCCGAGGCAGAGAAGGAGATAGACGAGTCCCGCGGCGGTTCCGCTCCGCCGCGGCCGCCCGAGCCGGAGCCGCCGCCGAAGGCGATCGAGCCGCCAACCCGCCTCACGCCGCCAGCGCCTGAAAAGGCGCCCCCGCGCGGGCCGCCTCCGGCGCCAATGCGCCCGCCGGCGCAGCCTCAGCCGCCCCCCCCGCAACAGGCGAGCGCTGCGCCCGCGCCGACCACCGAAGTCGCCCCTCCCCACGAGGAATCCGCCATCGCGGGTCCCGTCGTCGCTCCGCGGCGATTCCCAGGATTGCTGGCCCTGCTCGTCGGGGCGGCCGTCCTGGTGGTCGCTGGCCTCGTGGCCTTCCCGTTCGTGATCCAGTTGGCCGGACCCCGCAAACCACCACCCAAGCCCATTGAGTGGAAACCGGAGCACGCAAGAGCGTGGCGGGACCTCTGCCAGGCTTACGACTGGTGGTTCGGTCGCCTCGAGCACGAAGTCACCGCCAGGCGACTGGAGGCCTGGGGCCAGGACCCATTCCTGGCCGAGGGAATCGTGGCGCGCCTGAAGGGCGCCAGGGACATGGTCTTCGACCCACGCCAGATCATCGGTCAGCCGGCCGCAGACCTCGAGGCCCTCGCCGAAAACCCACCCCCGCGCGCCCGAATGAGCGATAGCTTCGAGAAAACCTCCAGGGCCCTCGAGGTCGTCCGCGCCGTCGAACAAACCCTCGCCCGCTGGCCAACCGAGGGGCGGGCCGCCCCCGCGCAACTCCTCGCCGCCTTCGAGGCCAACGGTTGGCAGCGCCATGCCGCCACCATCCGAGCCGCCCTCGAGGCCCTGAGGCCAGCGCCGGGCAAGTCACTCGCCGACGCCATAGACCGAATGCTCGTCCTCAGGAGGAAACTGGCCGGCATCCGAAAACTCCTCGATGACCAGGCCGCCAGGGAAAAAGAACTCGAGGCCATCAGCCCCAAACTCTCCACCACCGTCCACGAAAGCTTCGTCGCCGAGGGCGCCAGGGCCGAAAACCTCGACCAACTCAGCACGACCCTCCAGACCTCCACCGAGGCCGTCGCCGACCTCGCCGTCACCTGTCGCAAGCTCGATGAACATCGCGCCACGGTCCAGAAACTCGCCGGCAAGGAACTCGCCGAGAAAGTCAAGTCGCTCGTAGCCGCAAGCGTCGAGAAACCACAGCCGCTCTCCCAACTGGTCTTCGTCGCTAAACGACTCGAGGCCTCGGCAGTCGCCGTCGTGCAACGCCTGGAGGCCCTCGGTGGTCTGTCTCGCCAGGTGGCCAAGGCGACGGGCGAGCCAGTGGCCGCGAGGCTTCGCGCCCTGGCGGTCGCCCACGCCCGCTCGGCCGACTCCCTCCCCGAAATGTCCCAGCGCCTCGAGGCCGTCGGCAATCAGGCCCGCGAGGTGCACAAGGCCGTCTCGAGGCTGAAAGCCCACGGCGAAGCGCTCTCGTGGCTCGGCCAGGAGATCGCTGCCCGCCGCGCCGAGAACATCTCGCGCATGGCCGCCGAGGCCGACTCCGTGAGCGACCTGGCCGCAGTCCTCGCGCACGAGGCGCGCCTCGCAGCCAAGACGGCAACCGCGCTCGAGGGCCTCTTGGCCCATCAACAGACCCTCGCAAAGAGCGGCGACAAGGTCCTGGCCGAATTCGGCAAGTACGCGCTCGCCAAGGCCAGGGCCGTCAAGAGCCTCGAGGAACTGCCCGCGGTCCTCGAGGCCCTCGACGCCGACGCGGCCAAACTTGCCGCATTCGTCCAGAACAATCTCCTCGCCGGCAAGATCGCCCGCGACCTGTTCGCTCGCCAGAGCAAAGTCCACACGACTTTCGATGGCAACTTCTCCGAAGCCACCCTCAATGCCTGGCGTGCCGAGGTGGAACTCTACCGAAAACTCGACCCCGCCGCCGACCCCAGGCCAGACCCGGAGACCCTGGCGGAGGCTCTCGGCGACCTCGCCTGGCGCATCTCGTTCCTCAAGGAAGCGCCAGAACAGGAGAAAAAGGCCCTCGGGCACGACTGTGAGGCCAGCCTGAAGAAAATCGCCGAAGCCCATAAGTTGCTCGCCGCGCTCCCCTGGATCGCAAAGAACAAGACCACCATCGAAGCACAGGCCCGCCACCTGCAAGCCAACCTCGAATCCCTCCAGAAACGCCTCCACGACGTCATCGAACCACCCAAGCGTTGGCTCGCCAGGATCAGGTCAGCCGAACCCCTCACCACCTCACCTGCGATCAACGCCGAGTGGGAAAAACGCCGCGACGCCCTCGTCCCCCCGGGAACCTCAGCCGAAAAACTCCTCGAGAGACCACGAGCCTACGCGAAACTCTGGCGAGAGACCCGAACGCTGCGCGAATTCTTAAAGGCACTCGACGACCCCCAGGAACTCCCCAAAAAACTCCCAGCGGACGTCCACGGGGCATCCGACCCATCGCTCCGCGATGCCTTTCAAAAAAAGGTCGCCGAGCGCAGGGAAAAGGCGATCCGCCAAATCATCGCCAACATCCCCTGGGGCCGGGAAAAAGTCCCGTCGGCCACAATCGCCGACTTCAAGGCCAGCCAGGCCTGGCGGCAACCTCGCGACGCCTACCGCCAGTGGCTGGGGATCGCCTCCTCGGCACTGGCCGCCACCTGCGAACTGAAGCGCCAACTCGACGCAGGCTATCTCCCTGACCGCAAGCCGCCCGGCGCGCAGAAGACCGGTCGCCAACTCCGCGACCGCCTCCAGGGTGCCGGCTTCCCCGACGACCTCATGCCCCTCCTCAAGCCCCAACTCGACCGCGTGAACGCCCTCCTGGCCATTAGGGGCCTACCTCGCGAAAAACTCGTCGCAATGGCCAAAACCCCCGATAAACTCCCGCTCCCACAGGGGCCTATGGTCCTGTGGCTTCGCTTCGGCGAACTCGACGACTGGCCACGGGACCTCGACGAACTCAAGACTGAGCTCGCCCTGCGGCAATGTGTCGAGAAATTAGGCGACAAGGTCCGTACGAACCACCCCCAGGCCGTTGCCTGGCTTCCCCAGGCCCTCGTGACTGAGGGCGTCAAGCGCTGGGGGCGGTGCTTCCGAAAAGTCGTGGCGGCCGCAAAGGCCGACGACTTCGCGGACCAGGACATCACCGCCTGCATGAGACTCGCTCCTGACCTCGAGGTGGTCTTCGAGAACATGCCCGCCGACATCCGCTTGGCCAAGGAACTCTACGAGTTCCGCCGAGAAGCCGCCAAGATCCCCGCCGACGCCCCCAAGGACACCGTGGACAGGGCGGTCGGCGATTTCCTCCGGCGCCTGAACGCTTTACCAGGCGGCCCGCCCGCCAGCGTGAAGCCCCTCGTCGCCGACCTCCAGGCCCTCCTGAAGCAAAAGGTCGTCGAAGACCCCACCACAGGTCTCCGGGAGGCCGGCCCGAAGGCCGGCGCGCTGCGCGACCAGTGGAAGGTCGAGATCAAGGAGGGCGGCCGCCTGGTCGTCTTCTCCTGGGCCGACTACGGCCACGCCCTGGCCTTCCGCCGCGTCAAGGCGAAGAGCCGCAGCGCCCGCGCTGCATACCTCTGCACCGCCGAGGCATCCGTGGGACTTTTCATAGACACCGTTCGTGTTACTAACACCTGGACCGCACTGACTAAGGTCCTGGAACTCTACAACCCCAACCAGCCCCCGAAGGGACCGCGAACCTGGAAGTGGGGACGCCGCTCCAGCGCCGTCCAACTCATCGAAAGGTCGCGACGCTGGCTGGAGGACCCACGAATCCCCCGGCAAAGCCGCTATCCCGAAGGACTCGACCCGGGAAGCCCTCGCAAGGAACACCCGATTCAGTACGTCTCGGCCCCCGCGGCGCTCTTCGTGGCCTGGCTTTTGGGTTGCCGGCTGCCGAGCGAGGCCGAGTGGCGAGCAGCGTATGAGGCAACTCAACAACCTGCCCGGGGCGCCAACCTGCGCGACGCCACCTGGAAACGACAACTCCGCCACATGGCCCAGCGCCAGACGGCGGGTAACAACTTCCAATGGCCCGACGCCGGGATTTTCCTCCCTCCAAAGGCCACTGACGTGAGGCGCGGCGAGCGCGCAATCGCCGTTACCGACGATGACGACGGCACGCTGTGGTTCCGCCCGGTCGGGGCGGGAACCACCTTCCAGAACCTGGTCGGAAACGTTGCCGAGTTTGTCCTCAACGCTCCAGCCGACTTCGACAGGCAATGCGCCGACCTCAGAAGCGGCAAGCCAACCAAAGCCGCCGACCACTTCCTCAAACTCGTCCAGGAAAACCCCGGCGCTCTGCGCGTCGTCGGCGCCTCCGCGCTCTCTCCGCCCGAATTCTGGGATGGCAAGAAAAGGCCCTTCACCACCGCCTGGCCGGTGAAGTTGGCCAAGAAGGCCTGGGACAGTTTCTCGGACGTCGGGTTCCGCCTGGCTTTCACCGCGCCCCGCGAGACGCCGTCGGACCAACTCCGCCGAATACTCGCGAGGCAGGGCTACCCGAAGGTCCGCTAACGGGAGGAGCGATGCACCAGGCATTCGCGGCGCTCATGGTGGGTATCCTGGGCGCGGCCGAAGCCCAACCGCCCAGCCCATACCACGAACTTCTCGCCATCGCCGCCCGGCACCAGGAGAGCACGGTCCGCAAGGGCGCACTGCGTGCCCTCGAAACCCTCCACTGGAAGCCGACCACCGATCGCCACTGGAACCTCCTCGCCGCTTGTGGCCCCGATGCACTGCGATTCTTGAAGTCGTTTCTTCAATCCAAGGAAAGCGACACCCGGTCCCAGTGTCTCAGGACCATCGCGGAGATCGGCAAGAACAAGCCGGCGAGAGAGGAGGCTCTCCAACTCCTCACTGACCGTGGCGTCCAGGAGCGGGAACCATCGGTTCTGAAAGTCTGCGCCGAAGCGCTGGTTGGCCTCGGTTGGCCGGCCAACGACGAAGAATGCGCCATGGTCTTCGCAAGAAAGCCATTGCCCTGGGCGTTCGTTGACGCCTTGATCGGTCTCCCTCGCGGACGCTACGTCTCTTCTATGCTCAGCGCCTTGGAGCCTCTGAGGAAGAACCCCCAATTCGCCCCCGAGGCCAGAAAGCGTTTCGATGCCATCGCCACGGGAATGCCGGAGGAAATGGCGAGATGGCTCCTCGGGAAGGACTGGCGCCCAGCCTCGGACGACGACTGGCGAATGGTCATCTCCCTGGGCGCCTACGCACTTCCGCTCTTCGACCGCTACCTTGCCGACAAGGACTTGAGGTTCACCGTGCGAGCAATCGAGGAGACGTTGAATCTGGTCAAGCGCGAGCCGAAGGCGCGAGCCGGTGTGTTTGCCCGGCTCTGTTCCTGCGCCTTCGATGGAAACGCGAGGGTAGAGGTCCGCGAGGCTGCCTCTGCCGCCATCGTCGCACTCGAAGGGCCGGCGAACCAGCAGGAAATGAACCTGATAGTTAGCCACGGCAAGGCGGCGATGCCGCTGGTTCGGCGCTTGTTCGAAAGCGGCGACCAGAAAGCCAGAACGAGTGCCCTCGAGTGTGTCGCCCATCTTGCCAAGGCCGACGTGACCCTGCGCAACACCGCCGTTGACCTCCTCCTGAGCGCCTGGGCGAACCCCAAAATCGCGCAAAACGCACTCACGCATCTCGCTGGACTTGACTGGCCGAAGAGCGCCACGGATTTCGCCGACACCGCGAAGCGAAACCAAAAGGCATGGGACGCGCTCGAGCCGTTGGCGACCACCGCGAAGCCCAACGAAGCCAAATCTCTCTGCGGCATCCTCGAGACCGTCGCTCGCGGCAAGGACGACGGGGCGAAAAAGGCCACGAGCCTGCTCGCGAACCTCGCCACGACCCCGAAGGCAACCTCGGCCAGGCCACATGCCCTCGCGGCACTGAAGCGCCTGGCCGCCGACCCGAAGTTCCCAGCGCGCGCCGGAATTCTCAAAGCCCTGGTGGGCGTCGGGGACAAGGACAAGACCCTCCGCGGCGACGTCGCCGGCTTCCTGGCGAGCCAACTCGACCCGAAACTCGAAGGCCCAACCAGGGACGCCGTCCTCGACGGGCTCGTCGCGCTCGGTTGGACGCCGACGAGCGAAGCCGAGGTGAAAAAACTCATCGCCATCGGGCCGGCCGCACTCCGGCTGACCGAGGGCCTGGTTCAGCACCCCGAGCCTGCCATTCGCAAGAAGGCCCTCCGAGTTGTTTCCAGGACCGCGGAGCAGCACGAAAAATCCCGGGACGTGGCCTTCCGCCAACTGGCGAAACTCGCACAGGTCCCCGAGTTGAGCCAGGAGGCCGTGCGGGTGCTGCGATTGCTGGGCTGGCCGCGCGGCGACGAGGACTGGGCCGACTTGGCGGAACTCGGCGCCCCGGCGATGCCGATCCTGAGGACCCTGATCGCCGACACGAGCCCGGCCGTGCGCGGCCGCGCTGCTGCCGCCCTGGCTCAGGTCGCGGCCGAGGATGCGTCGTTGCGGCCCGGCGCTGTCTCCATCCTTCTCCGGCTCGTCCTCCTCGACAGCAGCGCGCCGGTCCGCGAGGCCGCCATGGCGAGCCTGGCCGCGCGGCTCCAATGGCCCGCCTCGGAAGCCGACTGGGGCCTTCTGGGAAAGTTGCACTGCAAAGCCCTTGTCCCGCTAGCCTGGCTGACACGTCGCGGGCCTGAGGCCGCGAGGCAGAAGGCAAGAGCCAGGGCCAGAGAGCTCTATCCCGCCCTCCTGGCCCAGGCGGAACTGCGGGTGGACGAGGCCAGCCTCCTCGAGGGCATCGAACTGCGATGGGACCTCCTGTCCGAGGATGCCGAGAAGAAGATTCTCGAACTGGCCGCCCGGAACAAGGCCGAACTCGTCGAGGTCGAATTCAGGCGGATCCTCGACCTGGCGGAGAAGAGCGAGGAACGAGTCCACGCACTGGCAATCAACCTCTCGCGGTGGCCACTGGCCGGCGTGGCCGACAAGTGGAAGGCGCTCTCGCACCTGCTCGAGAACAAGGCCCTCGAGCCATTCCGTGGCGCCCGGAAACTCACGGTGGCCACCTGGCGGGCAATGCTCCGCAAGCGCAGCGCCGACCTTGCCCTCTGGCACGAAGCCTTCAAAAAGGTTGCCGCGGCCACAGCCTCCAGGGCCAAACTCGGTTCTCTCAGCAAGTTCATCACCGGAAATCCGCAGTCGTATTACGCCCGGTTCGCCTGGAAATGGAAGGACATTCTCTCGCGATGAGTTGGAGTTCGGCAATCGTGCCGCTTCCCAACAGAAAGGAGAATGGGACAAGATGTCGAAGAGACGACAGACGGTGAGCCGCGTCGCTATGGGTGGGTTGCTGCTGTGCGTCCTCGGCTGCGCCACCCAGGGCGACATTGACGCGGCGAGGCAGAACATCCTCGCCCAACTCGCCCAGAACAAGAAGCAACAGGACGAGCAACTCAAACTCATCGAGGCGCGCGTGGCCAAACTTGAGGCAACGAGCAAACTCCTCGATGAGCGAACCACCACCCTCGACCGCGAGGCCAAGCGCATTGACGAGGACCTCAAGCGCATCGCAAAATTGCCCAGGGAGCTCGAGGCCGAGGTCGCAGCCCTCCGAACCTACACCCGCGAGGTCGAGAAGAGCATCATGGCCCTGCGCGAGCTGGTCGCAAGGCAACTCGACGTCCAGAACGCCCACATCACAAAGATCAAAACCGCCTACGACGACGTGTTGAAGGACCAGGGCGCGATGGTCGAGTCGCTGACCAAAACCCTCGACGACGCTCTCGCCAAACTCAAGGCGACCATCGAGACCTCGAGCAAGACCCTCCGCGAGAAAATCCCGTCCGCCGAGGAGACCATCCCGCTGCCACCTCAACTATCTCCTGAAGTTAAGAAGGGCGGCGCCGCGCCCAAACCGTGAACAACACACACCGGTTCGCTCCGGGGGTTCTGCGAAACAAAGCCATTTCAACAACTCCCAGCGCGCGATGGGCGCCCATAACGGAACCCGAGACTGGTGTCTCAGCGCGCGGACGCCAGTGGCTCCGGCCAGGCTTATCAAGGCTTCCCGTGGCGCGAAGGTGCACGCGCCTGAGTCCAGGACACGCTGCCCTGAGGCGCATTACGGCCGTGCCCTCGACGCCCTCTGGCCCGTGGCGAGCACTTGCAGGCCCACCCGAGCAACCGGCGAGCGGACCGGCAGTTCTGGAGGCGCCTGTTCAAACGGCGGCGCCACCTGCTTGTGTGCTTTGGGGAGCGCACAGAGCATGGGAGCGAGGAAAAAGCTTGCGGTGGCGGTCCCACTGCCACGCACGTTTGATCCTTGCCCCTGCGCGCTCTGCATTATCCACCGGTGCAATCGCCGAAAGGAGGTATCGTGGGGATGTCCCGAACTCCGTTGAAATGGAGACGGCGGCTCGGGTATCCTGTGCTTGTGGGTCGTCATTGGACACCCCTGGTAG
>CAYYCI010000115.1:0-9271 GCA_964470215.1 uncultured Planctomycetota bacterium | reverse complement strand
ACTTGTAGGTGGTCACACACCCGAATTGCCAGCCGCCGTCGGCGGCCCACTGGCTGCGCCCCGTGCCCCAGTAGAGCATGCCGTCGAGGACGGCGTCGCCGCCCTCTTGTTCGGGGTCGTTCTTGAGCGAGGCCCAGTCGGCTTTGATGGTCCCGCTTCCGCTGCCATAGTACTTGAGCGCTTCGTCGGTGAACATCTGGACGGGCCAGGGTTTGATGACCGAGCCCGACCAGCGGACCGAGTTGGCGTAGAGGCCGAACGGCAGCGCCAGGGAACCGAGTCCCGACGAGGTCTGCTGAACGACACCGATCAAGACGACGCTCGGATCGAGGGGCTGGGCTGGACGGAAGGGGTCGGTCCCCATGGCCAACACCGCGGCGTAGGGCACGAAGGTCAACTCCGAGAGCGGGAGGACGGTCCGAGTGGGGTCGTCGGGGGTCGAGGGGTCGTAGAGTTTGTTTGTGGTGCCGTCGGCTGCGAGAACGCCCGCGGAGGCGAAGTCCCAGATTTGCTCGCCGCCGCTCTCGTAGGCCGGCAGGCGCGACCAGTCGTTTGCCGGGTTGCCGTCGCCGTCGGGGTCGAAGGTCAAGTCGGGATCGAAGTCGCGGAAGAACGCCATGCGGCCGCCGCTGCCGGGCGGCAGGTCGCCATTCGTGGCGTCCTCGTCCACGCGCTCGAACATCGGCGCGTAGTAGAGCGCCCAGAGTTTGTAGTCGGCCGTCTCAACCATTGGCGCGGCATCCACGACCCGCAGACCATGGAGGAGCACGGTCTTTTGCCCCTCGGGGTACTGGGTGGGCATGTGGCCGCCGGGCTGACCAGTCGAGTAGATGACCCCGATGCCGCGCAACTCGGCCCCTATCCACGACGGTCCGACCATCTCGTCCGGCGGAATCGGCACGGTGAAATCTCCCGAGCCATCTTGCCGGAAGTGTTGCCACGCCGTTTCGATTGAAAGGTGTGTGGGACCGTTAGGGGGAGCCGGACCGAGCCCGAGATGAACCGGTCCCGCGAAGCCCACTCCACCAGCCAAGACCAGCACCAGCACGCACGACGAGAAGACCCTCCAGTTCCGCATGTCCGTACTCTCCTCTTTCCAGAACAATGGAACTACGTTCGGGCAATAACATTTCCACCTGCCTCCTGACCTGACTGTTACTCTTTGCTTGCAATTGGCGTGCCGGACCCTTCGGTTTCCGCCACAAATCTCACTGGAGCCCCAACTTCTGAAATCATCAGGCCTTACACTCATAGCCCGGCGCTACGCAAAACGGGGCCCTGTGGTGGATTTTCGGCGCGCGTTGCCCGTTGGCAACGCCCCTTTTCGAGAAGACGCCAGTTTTTAAGGCTAAGAGGCTGGCAGATCGAAACTTAGCGCCATGTTGACGCTCGGCAACGCGATGTTGACAGGCGTCAACACCCGGCCCGAGCGCGAACCTGGTGCATGAAGGCCTGAAGACGCGTCATCTGGTTCGTGGCCTTCAGGCAGTCGTAGGTGAGGCTGAGGATGGGAATGGAGCCGTTGGCCGCGCGAAGCATCGGGAAGTGACTGGCGACCGAGGTGGCCGTCAGGCAGGCCAAGGGCAGGACGTTGACAAGCCCCGCGAAGCCGCGAGCCACGAAGTCGGCCGCCTTGCCCGTTCCGAGGACCACGTGGGGCAGCATCCGGGGGTCGAGATAGGGCGAGGCGAGGGTGAAGACCCCCTCGAGGGTCGGCTCGCGCGTCCCGTCGAGATGACCGACGAAGAGGTCCTCGAGTCTCTCGTAATCCCGCTCCTGGACCAGCCGCCGGAGCCAGGCCGCCAGCGCGGCCACCGGGCGCCGTGCCTTGACCATCATGCGAGAGTAGACCCGCGCCTGGAGGCGCAGGTAGTCGGTGAAATAGGGCGAGAACCAGACCTCGCCGCCGAGGGCCTCGATGTGGCGAACGAGGTCGTTGTTGACGTATGGGTTGCTCTGGGCGAAGTGCTCGCCGATCAGGCCGATTCGGGGGCGCGGGCCGTCGGCGCGCATCGCCACGGCCTCCAGGGCCGCGAGGGCCTCGCCCACCGCCTGGAGGAAACGCCGCCCCGCCGCCTCGGACGCTATTTGCTCGGCGTGCTCCCCGAAGACGCGCTCGGCCTCCTGCGGGTTGACCGCTCGCGGGCGGACGAGATGGAGTTTCTGGGTCAGAAGGTCGAGGGCAACGAGAGTCCGCCAGAAGACCCTCTCGAATCGCGGGCCAAGAACCTCGAACGTGTCGGCGTGTTCGAGCGAAAGACGCGGGGCCACCAGTTCCACCTCGCCGGCTCCCGCGCGGTCGAGCACCCGGCGGATCGCCCTGGGGAATTGGCTCACCTTGCATGGCTCGTCGCTGGCCACGCACAAGAGCGCCGACCTCCCGGGCTCGAAGCCCGGCTGCTCGGTCATCCTCAGCGCGTCGCCGGCGAAGAAGATCAGCGGTATGCACCCGCGCGACATGGTGGCCATGCGCCCCAGTTCCTCGGTGTGGCGGTCGGGCGGGGGCAGGAGGCGCGCCTCCAGGCCGATGGCCTCCACCGCGGCCTTCGCCGCCAGCGAGTGAATGCTAGGGTTCGGGATGTAAACCACGCGTCCGCTCAGGCGGTCGCGGCGACGGAAGACGACGTCGGGCGCGCGAGGCGCGGGTGGCCGCTCGCCCCGGCCAGTGCGCACCTCGTGGAGGAATGCCTCCAGGCGAGTCACCAGGCCCGCGTCGGCGAAGTGTTCGTCGAGTTCGAGCGACAGGAATGGCTGCCCGGCGAACCGCTCCTCGAGGATCGAGAGAAGGAACCCGTCGGGTCCACAGCCGAAGTTGGTCACGAACAGCGGATGGAGTCTCGGGTCGGAGCGGACGAGGTCGGCGGCGGCCACGAACTCTCGCCCCGCCTTCCACACCACGTCGTCCCAGGCGGCCTCGAGTTCCATCTCGCCGAGGGGCAGGAGGTCGAGCGGGACGGGCAGCGCGCCCCGCTGGCGCAGTTTCCGGGCCAGTTGCATGTTGAGAACCGCGTCGCAGGCGTTGTAAGGCCGCCCGAAGACGACCACCGTGGGGAGGCCTTCGGGCAGTCGAGCGAGGACCTCGCGGCCTCGCCGGCGGCGCCAACGCTCGAAACGAGCCTGAGCCGCTCGGGCGGCGCGCAGCGCGCGGGCGACCTCGCCAAGGCCGTGGCCGAGTTCGCGGCCCAGGCGCCGCATCGCTCGCGCCCAGGTTGTCCGCCGACCCGGGCTGTCTATCACCGGACGCAACACCTCGAGGTCAGGAAACGCCGAGCGGATGAAACTCGAGATGGCGTGGATGAAAGGACACGTGTAGTGTTTCCTGTGGCTGTCGGCCCGGGGCACCTCGACCACCGCCGGAAGGAACACCCGCCGGACGCCCTTCTCCATGAGGTCGAGGGTGTGGCCGTAGGCGATCTTGACCGGGAAACACGTCTCGGCCACCACGTGGCTCATTCCCCGGCGGATGATGTGGCGGTTGGTCGGCTGGGAGAGCACGACACGATAGCCTAACGCCTGAAAGAACGCGCACCATTCGGGGAAAAGTTCGTGGAAGAGGAGAATCCGCGGGATGCCGATCGCCGGGGCGTCAGGCGCCGGGCCTTCGGGCAACCAGCCCTCGAGGAGTTTGCGCTCCCGCTCGGCGAAGAGGTCCGGCTCGACTGCCTCGGTGGTCTTCAAATCGTATTTCCCGCAGATCGAGCCGTAGAAGGCCGTGGCCTGGCCGTCAATGACCACCTTCTTGATCTCGCAGCGGTTCGGACAGGCCGAGCACACGAAGGTCTCGGTGTCGTAGGTTCGTTCGGCCAGGTCGAAGCCGTGGAACGCCGAGCGGGCGGGCGCCGCGTCGCGGGCGAGGAGCGCGGCGCCGATGGCGCCGGTGGTGCGATTGTGTGGCGGGACGGTCAGGGTCTTGCCGAGAAGGCTCTCGAAGGCCGCCACGACGCTGGCGTTCGAGGCCACGCCGCCCTGGAAGAGAATCCGCCGGCCGATCGGCCTGTGCCCCACGACCTTCTCGAGGTAGTTTCGCGCGATGGCGTAGGCGAGGCCGGCAACCAGGTCGGCTTTCGGGGTGCCTTGTTGTTGGTGGTGGATAAGGTCGCTTTCCATGAAGACGGTGCAGCGGGAGCCGAGGTCGGCGGGCGCTTCGGACGAAAAGGCCAGGGAACTGAACTCTTCCTCGACGTTTATGCCCAGCCTCGTGGCCTGTTCGGCCAGGAATGCCCCCGTCCCTGCCGCACACACCTTGTTCATCTCGAAGTCCACCACCGCGCCGCCCTCCAGGCGGATGAACTTCGAGTCCTGTCCCCCGATCTCGAACACGGTGTCGGCCGCGGGGTCGATAGCGGTCGCGGCGCGGGCCTGGGCGGTGATCTCGTTGACCACGAGGTCCGCGCCGACGAAGTCGCCGATCAGGTGGCGGCCGCTGCCGGTCACCCCGACAGCGGCGACCTCGGTTCCCTGGCCGAGCCCGCGACCGAGTTCGCCCAATCCGCGACGGACGACCCCCACCGGGTCGCCTTCGGTGTAGAGGTAGAGTTCCCCGCGGACCTCTCCGTCCTCGTCGAGCAGGGCGAAGTTCGTGCTCACCGAGCCTACGTCAACCCCCAGGAAGAGTCTCCTTGTGGGTGCGGGTGTTTTTTCTCGCGGCGGCTCGAGGGGCTTGGGCTTCAGGCGCGGTAGAGGGGTCGCTGGTTTCGGAGGGTGATGCAGGTGGTCGGCCAGGCGGGCGACCAGCGCAGCCAACTCGACCCCCTCGCCGAAACCCGTTCCGGCCAGCAGCGCGGCGCCAATCGCTCCCGCGACCCTGAAGTGTTCGGGGATGATCAATTCGCCTGGCTCGAGGCCGAGGAGGTCCTCGAAGGCGCGCACGACGCCCTTGTTTGCGGCCACTCCACCCTGGAAGACGAATGGGGGCTGGAGGGAGCGGCCGCGTGCGAGGTTGGCCAGGTAGTTGCGCGCAAGGGCATAGCAAAGACCCGCGATGATGTCCTCGCGCGGGTAGCCATCCTGTTGGAGGTGGATCATGTCGCTCTTCGCAAACACGCTGCATCGCCCGGCCACCGGCGCGGGATGCTCGGATTGAAGCGCCAGGCGACCGAACTCCTCCTCGATCTCGACGCCCAGCCTCGCGGCCTGCTGGTCGAGGAACGAGCCTGTGCCCGCAGCGCATATCTCGTTCATCGCGTGGTCGGCAATGAGGGGATGGCCGTCGGCCGCGCGGCCCTCGAGCAAGATGAGTTTGGAGTCCTGGCCACCTATCTCGATGACGGTCCTGGCCTCGGGGTGGTAGCGGACCGCGCCCCAGGCGTGGGCGACGATCTCGTTCTCGACCGGGAGGGCGAGCAGGTCGGCCAGGAGCGGACGCCCGCTCCCCGTGCCACAGGCCACCACGCGGGGATAGTCGTCCCGGAGGCGCTCGAGGGCCGCGAGCAGGCGCGGCAGCGGCTGGCCGGCAGTTCGCTCGTAGCGGCTAGCGAGGAGGTTGCCGTCGGGGTCCAGGACTGCGAGGTTCAGGCTCACCGAGCCGATGTCAATTCCCAGGCGGGGGCAATCGTCCATCGCTGGCGGCCCTCATCTCTCCTTGAGCATCTCGATGACGGCCTTGGTGCCGAGGCGGGTGTCGGGCAGTGGCGCTTTCCAGTCTCTGGCCCTCTTGAGCGAGGCCGGTTTGAATGGTGGCCGGCTCTCGGGGTCAACGACCACGTCAATGAGCACCGGCCCGTCGAGCGCGAGCGCGGCGCGCAGTTGGTCCTCGAGGCCCCGTGGGTCTTCGATCCTGACGCCCGTGGCGCCAAAAGCCTGTGCGAGAGCGACGAAATCGGGATTGCGAAACTCCGAGGCCACGTGGCGCCCCTCGTAGAGGAGGCTCTGGGCGTCGTGGATCGAGGCGAAACGCCCGTTGTCCAGGACTATCCACTTCACTGGCACGCCGTAGTTGACCGCGGTGAGGAGTTCCATGGCGTTGAGGTGAAAGCCGCCGTCGCCGGCTATCCCGACGACCATGCGGTCGGGCGCGGCCAACTTTCCGCCCACCGAGGCGGGCAGGGCGTAGCCGATCGGCGCAAGACCGGTGCCCGCGATGTGGGTCTTCGGGCCGTAGCAAGGCAGGTAGCGCTCGGTCCAGGTGATGGACTCCGAGAAGACGATGGCGTCGCGGGGCAGACATCGCCTCAGACAGGTCATCAGGTAGGGGGGCTTGATGGGCGCGGAGGCGTCGCGGCTGGCCGGCTCGTCGAAGTGGCGAAACTTCCTCTTGAGGTCGGCGACCTCGGGCGGCGGGTCGGCTCGCTCGGCAACTCCCTCGTCGAGCGCCTCGAGGAGCAGTTGAAGGTTGGCTTTCGGGTTGCCGACGAGGCCGACCTCGGCGGGGTAGTTCTTGCCTATTTCGGCCGGGTCGGCGTCGAGTTGGATGAGCGCCTTGCGCGGCGCCAGGGCCTCGTCGTAACACTCGGTGGTGAACTCGTGGAAACTCGCGCCGATGGCGATCAGGGTGTCGCAATGGTCGCGCAGGTAGGCGTTCGCCACGTTGGCCCCGTAGAGGCCGGCGCAACCCAGCGACAGCGGGTGGTCCTCTGGGACGATTCCCTTGGCCTTCATGGTGGTGGCCACGGGGATGCCGAGGCCTTCGGCCAGGCGGAGGATTTCGGGGGCGGAGTCGCTGAAGAGCGCGCCAGCCCCGGCGAGGATAGCGGCGCGCCCCCCTTCGGCTATCGCTTTCGCCGCGCGCTCCACCTCCTCGGGCGAGGCCGTCCGGTTCGCCACGGCCAGCGGCTCGAGGCGCGGGGCCGGGCACGGGCTGTTGAGGACATCAATCGGAATCCCGAGGTGGACCGGCCCCGGCCGCCCGGAGAGAGCACGCTCGAGGGCCTTGCGCATCGTCGCCTCGGTCGCGGCGGGATCGGTCAGGCGCGCGGTGAACTTGGTGAGCGCGCTATATATCTTCTGTTGGTCAATCGAGCGACCCAGGCCCGTGCCCTCCTGTAGGGCGCCCTTGCCGAAGTACGAGGTGGGCACCTGGCCGGTGAGGACGAAGACCGGGGAGGAGCCCATGTAGGCGTTGCCGACCCCCGTCAGGAGGTTGGTCGCGCCCGGGCCGGCCGTCCCGCAGCAGCAACTCAGTGTCCCGGCGATCTTGGCGTAGGCGTCGGCCATGATGGCCGCGCCTTGTTCGTGCTTGGTCAGGATCGGCTCGAGACGCTCGGAGGCCAGGAGAGCGTCGTAGAAGCCCAGGATGTAACTTCCCGGCACACCGAAGACGTAGCGGGGGTTTTGGGTCTCGAGGTACGCGACAACGACGTGGCGCACCTGGATTCCTGGGGAGTTCAGTTCGGGCATGTTGCCTCTCGCGTGGGGGTCAGTGGTGCCTGGCAAACTCTTCGCGCAGTTCGCCCAGGCGCTCGTCGCTGACGAGGCGGCCGCCGCTGTAGAACGGCGCCAGGTCGAAGCCGTGGCGAGCGCTGATCTCCGCTATCTCGTCCATTTTCTCCAGCGTGATCCGGCCCTTGCCCACCGAGAAGCTCTCGATGCGCCCCTCGAGGGCCAGGACCACGCCCTCGGCAAAGCAGCCGTAGAGGACATTGGGATTTGGCAAGCCGTTGTCGAAGCCGAAGTCAATGGGCGTGGGGGTGGAGACCAGCCCGCCGTCGAAGACGAACACGTCCCGGCGGTCGGCGGCGCGGGCCGCCACGTTCTTCGGGTAGCCGACGTCGCAGACGATCGTCCCCGGGCGCAGGTCGCGGCTATCGAGGATCGGCTCCGAGGAACTCGCCACACACAGCACCACATCGGCGTCGGCGACCGCCTCGCGGTTGTCCGAGGCCACCCGCCCGATGTTCGGAGCGAGGCGCTCGAGGGCCTTTGCGAACGCCTCCAGGCGCGGGCGCGACCTGGCGGCCAGGTTCAGGGCCTTGACCCTCGAGAGCATGGCCCGTGCGCAGGCCGCCCCGATGTCGCCCGTGGCCCCGATGATCGCCACCGTCGCGCGCTTCAGTTCCACCCCGAGGGCCTCGGCGGCCTTCAGGATGCCCTTGATGGCCATGGCGGCCGTGAGGCTGTTGCCGGTGGTCACGGCGATCTGGCTCTCGCGCGAGGCCGACAGTTGGTTGTTTTCCCCGTAGATGGAGGTGAACCCGCCGAGAGCGGCGATGTGGGCGCCCAGTTCGGCAGCCAGGCGACACGCCCCCCTTATCTTCTCGAAGAGAGCCTTCGGACCCAGGCGCGGCAGCCGAGGGATGATTGGACAAGTGATGTTCACCCCGTCCACCTCGGCACCGGTCCGGGAGCGAATCCCGAGCCATTCGCCAATCTTGAACGACGGCGCCCACTCGACAACGCGAGTGAGCAGGCCGTCCGAGAGGCGCTTGCTATTCGGGTCGTGGTAAGCGATGATGCGCCGGACGTGGCCGAGGTCGTAGGGATGGGTGATCAGCGCGAATTTTTTTCGCATGGCGATTGTGCGCCGGCCGGCTCGAGCCGCTCCCGGGCCGCGCGCAACATCTCCTCTATGTTGTGTTGGAGCTTCTCGCGGACGGTCGCGCCCACGACCTCCTCGACCAGTGGCACGCCCAGGTCATAGTCGAGATCACAGACCAGAAGCGTCCCCTCCTCGCAAGGCTCGAAGGCCCAGTGCCCCTCCAACTGAGCGATGTCGCCCTCCAGGAGGCTGAAACGGATTCGCAGGCCATCGGGGTCGTACTCGTCGCGCTCCTTCCACTCCAGCGGCGCGCCGTCGAGGTCCGTGTGCCAGTGGCTCACCGACCACCCCTCGCTCCTCTCGACCACCTCGATGCTCTCGACGTTCGGCATGAACTCAGGAAACGTCTCGACCTGGCGGAAGAGGTCGTAAACCGCCCTCGGGGCAGCGCGCACCCGTTCCTCCACTCTCACGTGGGGCATACACCCAACCTCCGCTCGGCGAAAAAACAAGCACCGCAAACACGGCGCCGGCCACTACAAGTAGTCTAGGCACTTGACCGACCACTGTCAACCCCGTGTTCGGCGCTGCGTGACCATCACAGCCACATGGTATGTGGCTGGTGGGAGGAAGCGCTCGAGGTCGTCGAGGGCGATCGGTGGTGGGGTGAAGGCAACCGGGCTGCCCCCTGGGTAGCAATCCTGGCTTTGCGCCTGTGCGAAAATCTCCGCAGGGCTCTTGCCTCCCCTCCACACCAGGCCCCGGTGGTGGTTGAAGTAGCACTCGTAGATGTGGCTGCGACCTCGTCACGCGCTACAGGTCGAGCCGCTCGAAGGCCCGCCAGCGCAAGGTGCGCTC
>CAYYCI010000114.1:0-9280 GCA_964470215.1 uncultured Planctomycetota bacterium | reverse complement strand
GAGGACAGCACGGCTGTGGGAGTCGTGCGCCACTTCCCCACCGGCCCCTGGAGGGCGGCGGCCGGGACCCTCGGAGCACGACCGAGCGCCTTATCTTCCCCGGATCACCATCGCCCTTCAGTCCTTATCCTTGCTGCCGTCGTAGAGCGCGGGGTCGGGCGGGGCCTGGACCGACACGCAGGTGAGACCCCGCGGACCGGCGACGGTGCCGTGGAACTCGCCCTCGCTGACCAGGATGACGTCGCCCGCCTCGATCGGGAATTCCCGGTCGTCCAGGCGAATCACCCCGCCACCCTCCAGGACGATGATCAGGTCTTCGGAGTGTTCGTGGACGTGTTGGGTGAACGCCACGCCGGGGTCGAAGCGCGCGTAGTTGAAAGTCAGGTGTTTCGCCCCGTCCTGCGGGCCGACGACGTTTCTGGTCTCGCCCTTGCCCATTCGGAACGGTCGCCCTTCGGTCATCTTGCGGATCAGCATGGGTTCCTCCTGCCTGCATCAGTCAGCCAGCCACTCATGCCTGAGACTATGCAGGAAGCCTGTCGTTTGGCTCCAAATAGACTTGGGCGCGTGGGCTCTGGCACGCTTTTGTGCACCGCGGGTTCCAAACGCGGGCGAGAAGGAAAAGAATGCTTTGCCGGGAGAGGGCAAGGCGTTCCCCCTGCGGGGTTGCGGGACGAGGAGCTGGAGTCGGGCGCCAGCCAAGGCATTCTTTTCCTTCTCGCCTGGCAATTGTTGGCGGCGCAAAAAGCGTGCCAGAGCCCACGCGCCTCGCTCCGCCCTCAGTTCAGACTTCCTCATAGATGTTCTTGCCTCGCCGCTTCGCGTGAGCATTGCCGGGCCTTCCAGCCGGCCCTCTTCCCGCCTTTGGTGGGGCAGGCTTTCCAGCCGGTCCTCTACCCACCTTCGGTGGGACAGGCTTTCCAGCCTGTCCGACGTAAGGCGAGACGCCCCGCCTAAAGGACTTGTAGCCGCGGGTTGTAGGCGGGCCGTCTCGGCCCGCGAAAGCCCCCACCCGCATCGGGACGACGCGGGGCGAGATGCCCGCCCGCAATAAGAACCGCCTCCGCATCTGACGCTTCCACATCTGTGGGCGAACCCGCCGGCTCGCCGGTTACTCAAGCGCCGCTTGCTAGTCTTCGACGCCACTATATTCGACCGTCCGTTCTCTCTCAAGCGAGCCACATTCGGAGGCCGGGCAGCGGTCTACTACCTCCGTCGAGAACGTCTCATCTCGGTTGTTGCCACGGTCGGGTTTTCCGGTAAGATATGGGGGATGGGTGGGAGCGAGTGTTCCGGAAGGGGGTTGCGATGAGCACCTCGGAAAACCTCGCAGCGGCGTTCGCCGGCGAGAGCCAGGCCAACCGAAAGTATCTGGCCTTTGCGAAGAAGGCCCAGGAGGATGGCTTTCCGCAGGTCGCGCGCCTTTTCCGCGCGGCCGCCCAGGCCGAGACTGTCCACGCCCACGCCCACCTGCGGGTGATGGGCGGCATCGGCCCGACAGCCGAAAACCTCCAGGCCGCCATCGAGGGCGAAGGCCACGAGTTCAAGGAAATGTACCCGGGCTTCATCGCCGAGGCCGAGAGCGAGGGCAACAAGGCGGCGGCGACCTCGTTCAAGAACGCTTGCGCGGTCGAGGAAATCCACCACGGCCTCTACTCGAAGGCCCTCGAGGCCGTCCAGGCAGGCAACGACCTGCCTTCTCAGCCCATCTTCGTCTGTGGGGTGTGTGGGAACACGGTCGAGGGCGAGGCGCCGGAGCGGTGCCCGGTGTGTGGCGCGCCGCGGGCCAGGTTCTCCGAGGTCTCCTAGCCCCCAGCCCGCTTCGCCAGCGCTGAACCGAGGACGGAGGGGCCGGGCGGCGTGTGTCCCGGCCCGGAGCGACGACCTGCGATGCCGACACGATTCCTGTTGCTCAGACGCCTGCACCTGTCGAACTACAAACTCCACGCGGACACCGAGGTTGACCTGGCGGCCCGTCCGATCCTGCTCATCACGGGGGCCAACGGCTCGGGGAAGACCCAGGTGCTCGAGGCGCTGCGGCTGGCGATGGGGGTCCATCCCAGTCCCAGTCGTGCCAGGGGCATGGCATCGGTCGTCGGGCGGTGCGGGAACGAGGCCAGGATCACCCTCGAGTTGATCAATCCGGTCCTCGATGGCCACCGCCTGCTCAAGCCTCCCGACGCCGATCTCGCCCGGACGCTCGACCACGACCTGTTGCGAATAACGACCACGGTGAGCCAGTCGGGCAGCGTCCGCTATCGCGTCGGGCCCCCCGAGGAGGGGAACGGCAAGCGGGTCTCGGCGCGCCAACTCCGCGAACTCCTCGCCAGCGTCAATGTCCAGGCCGCCAATCGCCTGGCGTTCACCGAGGAGGGGGTTGTGGACGTCTTCGCGGGCGAGAGCGGGCGCAAGAAACTCGAGAGCCTCCTCGAGGCCACGGGCCGCCTCCAGTACCTCGAGGACCTCCGCCAGGCCCTCGTCCACCTCCAGGACGCCCGCAGCCAGACCGAACCCCTCGAGCAGAAACTCAAGTGGGAGCGCGACCTGGTGGCCTCGCTTCGGGAGCGGCTCGACATGATCCGCGACCGCAGCAAGTACCTCGAGCAACACGCCGCCCTGTGCCTCGAACACGCCTGGGCGGTGGTGCGCGACCACGAGGTCGAGCGCGACCGCCTCCTCGGTCGCCTCGAGAGAACGACCGCCCGCCTCGAGCGGATTCGCGCCTCCCTGCGCGACGCCGAGGATGCGCGCCGCCGGGCCGAGGAGGACATCGCCCGCCGGCGCAAGGAGGCCGAGGAGACCCGCAAGACAATCGAGAGGGAGCGCTCGACCCTCGAGCGGATGGTCGGCGAGCGCATCCGCCTCCAGCGCGACATCGCCGAGGCCACCGCCGAACTCGAACGCTACCGCGCCGAGCGCGATGACCTGGCCGCGATAGTCGAGACCGAGAAGGGACGCGAGGAGGCCGCCACCCTCAAGAAGCGCCAGCACGAACTCGTCGTCCTCGAGGCCGAGATGGACCGCATCCTGCGCCAGGTCGAGCGCCTGGGCGAACAAGCCGAGGCCGCCACCGCCGACGACCTGGCGCGGGCGCGAGGCCCTTCGGCGGCCATGAGCCGCTACGAACTCGAACTCCTCGAGGCGGCCACCGCCTTCCAGAAGGCCGCGGCCGACCAGGGCCTCGCCCGCCAGATCGTCGGGCCGGTCATCTCCCTCGTAGGCATCCGGCCGGGCGAGGAGGGGTGGGAGGCGGCGGTGCGGTGCCTTGCCGGGCGTAACCTCTTCGCCTTCGTGGCAACGAGCCGCTCGGCCTATTCCCGGGCCAAGAGGCTCTTCGACGAACTCTTTCCCGACCGCAAGCCGCCGCTGGTGGTCGCGCGCCATTCTCCGCGTCCCCGCCAGAAACGAAGGCCAGTCGAGGGGGTCCCAGGCGTCCACGCCTACGCCACGGACCTGCTCACAGGCGAGGAGTTGGCCCTGGCGTTCCTGGAGAAGGTGGTGCGGGGCGCTGTGGCTCATGGCAATGCCGACCCCAACGAACTGACCGACTTCGCGGTCGAGGCGGGTTGCCCGGTGCTGACCTCGGATTGCCGGAGTTACTTCTTGCCCTTCGGGGGCTTCAGCCGCCCACCGGTGCCTCTGCTCACGCCGTTGGGATCGGCGCTGGGGGCGAGCCCGGGCCTCGAGGGCCATCGCCTCGAGGGTCGCCAACGCGAACTCCTCGAGCGCCACGCCGAACTGGCCGTGAAGGCCCGTCGCCTCGAGGCCGAAATCCGAAAACTCGGGGTCCGCCCACAGGTGGTCGAGAGGCTCCGCTACGTCGAGGAACGCATCGCCGCCCTCGAGGCCAGCCTCGAGAAGATGAACAAGGAGAACGGGCGCCTGCTCGACCGCGTCAAGGTCCTCAGCACGGCGATCAACCAGATGGTCGCCGAAGAGGAGCCGCTGACGCTCGGGATAGACGAACTGGAGGCAGCGATCCGCGATGCCGACGCCGAGAGGGTGCGTTGCCAGACCCTGATCGCCGAGGAGGAGAAGGTCGTCGGCCGGTTCACCGAAGAACTCGAGGCCTTCGAGAAGCAACTCGCAACCCTCCGCAGCGACGCCGAGGCCATCGGCCCCCGACCGGCCGAGGTCAGGGCCACCGAGGTCGTGGCCAGGGAGAAAAACGAACTGAAGGGCAAACTCGATGCGATCGTCGGCCAGACGATTGACGAGGACGCCCTGCGGCGCAAGGAGGAAGAACTCGACCAACTCGAGGCATACATGGCCGAGCGCGCCGCCCACATCGAACGCCTCGAGGCCGACGTGAACATCCGCCGCGAGGTCTGGCAACGCGAGGTCCGCTCGATGGTCGAGAACCTCTCGCGGGTCATGGGGATGCTCCTGCGGGGGCCGGCCTTCCGGGACGTCCGCCTCGAGGTCAGCCACGTCGAAGACCCCGACAAGGCCGAACTGGCCATCCGGGCCAGGACCAAGAGCGCCCGGTGGCTCGACTACCGCGAACTGAGCGGTGGCGAGAAGGTCCTGTGCACCGAGGCCCTCATCATGGCTCTCCACACCATGAGCGACTCGCCCGTCCACGCCATTGACGAGTTCACCCAGCGGCTCGACAAGTCGAACGCAGCCGCCGCATTCGATATCGTCCGAAAGACCTTCGAGATGACCGCCAGCCGCCAGAGAAGGCTCACCCCACAGTTCGTCCTGCTCTGTCCCGAAGCCTTCGGCCTCGAGGACAACGAGCTGATAAACCACATCGTGTTGGTGGAGGCGCGGCTCCGTGGCCGACAACGCTCGCGACGATGACGAGGGGGTCCTGGGGCGCCTGTGGGAGGTCGCCCACAAGTATCAGCGGGAACTCGCCCGCGGCGAGGTGGCGCCGCTCAGCGAGGCCGAGGATGACCGCCGCAAGGTCTCCCCGCTGGCCAGGAAACTGCGGACGACGACCGAACGGACGCTCGACGGCCTGGCCTATCGGTCGCTTGCGGAGATGCAGGTCAGGCGCGACTCGCGCCGATTGCTCTCGAACGTGGCGCCGCCCCTGAGGCTCAAGCGCCTGGGGTTCGAGCTGGCCGTCAGGGCAAAGCCGGTCGTCTTTCTCGCTGGTGCCGGCGCGCTGGCGCCGAGAGGCCTGCTCGCCTCGGTGAGGTTCGAGGGCGAGGGAGAGGGCGAGAACCCCCTGGCCGAACTCGCCGCCGAACTCGACGAGAGCGAGCGGCGGGTGGCCTTCCGCGACCTCGACGAGGCCGCCCTCGAGCGCCTGCGCGGCGATCTGAAGCGGCGGGTGGTCGGCAGGCGCTTCCGCCGCGACCAACTCGCCCGCGAACTCTCCGCCAGCGAGGCCGACCTCCTCTCGCAACTGGCCCGCAGGGGCGAGGTGACCATCATCGCCGATAGGGAGGGCAACGTCGAGGTCGCCGAAGGCCGCGCCGCGCGCGGCACCGTCATCGCCGTGGCCATCCAGCCGCGGCCAGGGAGTTGAGATGGAAGAGCGCGAGGAAAGCACCCCGAACCCCGAGGCCGACGCCACGCTGCTGCCCCAGTTAGTGGCGATTCTCGCGGCTCGCTCGCGCGACGAGAACGGCCGACTGGCCATCGGCGCGCCCCGACGCAAACTCCTCGAGGCATTGCGCGTCGGCGAGGAAGAACTCGACGCCCTCCTCCAGAACCTCGCCCAGCGGGGGAGCGAACTGGGCCTCGACCTGCGCGAATACCGAAAAGCCGGCGACACCTGGCACTGCCTGACTGCCACCTACGGCGGGCCGCTGGAGCTCGACGACATCTCGCAGGGCGTCCTCGCCCTGCTCATCCACCTCGTGCGCAAGAGCGGAAGGCGCAAGATCGCGACCCAGGAGGAGGTCCGCGAGATTCTCCTCGGAAGGGAATACCTCTCGGAGTACCAACTCCAGACCATCCTGCGGCGCCTCGACTACCTCGGCTACATTCGCCGCGGTCGGGGAACCATCGCTCTGGACTGCCGCACCACCCTCGAGTTCGACGAGGCGGCCCAGAAGGAGATCGCCGAACAGGCCAGAGCGCTCATCCTCTGACCGGTGGGATGTTGCCATGGCGAGAGATGTTTCGGTCGTTTCGATTCGCTGCCTGGGCCACGGCGGCGCGGCCTCGCTCAGCGAGGCCGTCCTGAACGGCTGGCGGATGTGTGAGCGTTGCCACCTGTTCATCTGTCCCGACTGCGCCAAGGCGTTCGAGGAGGAGCGCGAGGGCATCTGTCCAGGCTCCCAGACCATAGGCCGCCACAAGATGCAACTGGTGGACATCCCGACGGACGAGGTGCTGCTCTTCGTGCAACACTCGGTGGAGGCGCCGTCCACCGGCCCCCTCGTCTACGAGGTCTTCTTCCGGGGGAAGGCGGTCGAACTCGACCCGTTCGCCAGCGCCGTCAGCGCGGTCCGCCGGCGGCCCCCGCCGACCGACGACCCGTTGGCGGTGCTCCGCCGCGAACACTGGAAGCGCTTCGGCGCCGTGATGGTCAAGCGGCGCAGAGGCCGCTACGTGACCTGGGGACCGGTCGGCTGAGGAGCGCGCCGTGCCAGCCGCCGTCTACATCCTGCGGGGCGTCGTGGACGAGGTGATGGCATTCTGCCGGAGCCGCGTGCCCGACGAGGCACTCGGCGTCCTGGTCGGCAGGCGCTGTTCCCACAATGGCACGCGCTACGTCCGCGTGACCGACTGGGCCACGGGCTCGACCACGACGAGTCCCGCCCACGCCGAGTTCCTGGTTCGCGGCGTGGTGGAATACAACATCGAACTGGACGAGAAGTACGGCCGCGAGCGAGCCGAGCGCATCGTGGGGGTCTTCCACTCTCATCCTTTCGGCCACAGGCCGGCTCTCTCCCAGCGCGACATCGAGACCTTCACCACCTTCCCCTATGCGGCGGAAGGCAACGTCTTCGCGTTGATCAATCCGCTCAGCGGCCATTTCCTGGTCTACGCCCGGGACGCCGACGGGCGCCTGGCCGAGACCGAGTGGGTGGAATATGCCCCGAAGGCCCCAGAGGCTTGACCTCGGCGGCGACGACCGCCACGACCGCACCCGTCGTTTCCTCGGCGCGAGGGGGCTGCGGCGCCTCCAGCGCTCTCGCGTCCTGGTCATCGGGGCGGGAGCGGTCGGCAACGAGGTCGCCAAGAACCTCGCCCTCGCCGGCGTCGGCTCGCTCATCCTCGTTGACCACGACACCGTGGAACTCTCGAACCTGAACCGCTGCGTCTTCTTCCGGCCGGGGGATGTGGGGCGCAAGAAGGTCCACGCGGCCAGGCGGGCGCTGCGCGCCGCCGCGCCGGAGGTGGCGGTGGAGGTCTCGGCCAGGCCGATCCAGCGAGCGCCCGAGAAAGTCTGGGACGTTGACGCGGTGGCGCTGTGTGTGGACAACGATTTCGCAAGGTACTATGTGAACGCCAGGCTCCTGGGCCTTCGCCGCCCACTCCCGGTCGTCAACGGGGCCATGGGCCGCACCTGGGCCGAAGTGAGCGTCCTGGTGCCGGGCAAGACGGCCTGCCTGGTCTGCCTGTGGAGCGAGGACTACCTGGCGAGCGTGGTCGGGGAGGTGGTGGGGCGGGAGTGTGACGAGTTTTTCGCCCGTAGTGTGGAGAAATTCCCCACGATTTCGGTCTTGACTTCGCTCGTGGGCGCGCTATCATCAGTGGAGTTGGTGAAGTTGCTGGCCAGGGACCCCGAAGCTCTTCCCCCGGCAACTGGCAAACGCATCCGCTACGACATCCGCACCCACGACCTCTCGGTCCAGGCGGTGACGGCCAACGCCGAGTGCGTGGACGCGATGTGTCGGGCCAGGAGGCGAAAAGAGGAGCGGAAACGATGAGCGAACAGACCGAGATACTCGTTGACGTCGAGCCCGCGAACAAGACCTTCCGGGTCAGGGTCGAGCGCGAGACGACCGTCGCCGACCTCATCAACGCCATAATGGAGCAGTGCGAGCGCGACGGCGTGGACGTCAGCCGCTGGGCTCGCGGGCGGGTCGGCCGGCGAAACGTCTCGCTGGTCCTGATGCGCAAGGCCCAGAACAACGCCGCCCTGCCCCCGACCATTGACTTCGGCAGCATCGAGCCGGTCATCGAGCCAGACGAACACTTCAGCCTGGACGCGACCGCCATCGTGGGATGACTCGCCGCTCGTTCCACTTCCCGCCGGCGGTCTTCAACCAGCGCGTGGCGGTCTTCGTTGACCGCTTCTACGAACACATGGCCGACCTCTTCGCCCGGCAAGGGTGGGAGTGGTCGCAGCCGGTGCGCTCCCCTTCGCGATGGAGCCATCCCGAGTTCGCCGTGAGGGTGGCCTCCCGCTTCAAGGACAAGGCGGCCCACATCCTGGAGTTCTCTCTCGCCAGGCTCCCCGGCGTCGCCTCCATTGACGAAGAAGGCAAGCCTGTGTTGCGCGACAACCACCGCTTCCGCGTGGATATCCCGCGCTCCTACCCCGCCGACCTGGGCGCAATTCGGGTTCGCGCCATGCTCCCGCTGTTTCATCCCAGGATTGGCCCGAGCGGCACGGGGGCCGCCTGCGTGTATGTCAACGGCGAGTTGGACCGCGTGCTCTGGAGCATCGTCAGACAGGTTCTACTCGACCCGGAGTATGTCCAGCCACCGAAACTCTATCGCGGCCAGGACCGAGGGATGAACCTCTCGGCGATGTCGTGGTACGAGCGGGACCCCGTGGGCATTCACCGCCGACTGCTCGACCTCTGGGCCGAGGCCCACGGCGCCGAGGCGTTCAAACTCCCCGCCGCAAAGCCTCCCCGGGTGAGGATCGAGGGCTGAGCGTCCTGCCGGCCGAAATCCTCCCAGCGAGGGCATCTCGCCCCACGTCGCAGGGATGCGGAGGGCGGCTTCCGCGGGCCGAGATGCCCCGCCTACAACCCGCGGTTCCCCCCTGGGGCCGCAAATGCTGTAGGCGGGGCGTCTCGCCCCGCGTCGCCCCGGCACACTGTCGTTCCAAGTTTCCTATTAGATGCGGTAGCAGGTAGGGCGTGCAAACCTGCACGCGAGACGGCCGCGCTACGCCGCACCTGGCACGTTGGCCTCGTGGGGCCGCCAGCGGTAAAATGGATGAAACGCCGGCGGGCGTAACTACCAGGAGACCGAACCTTGAACTCCATAGCGATCGCAGTGTTGCTTGTTCTCTCGTCCGCTCTGGCCTCGGCAGAGGAGTTCGTCGCCAGATGGCCGGAGCGGGTGGAGCGGGTGTGGGCTGGGCCACAGTTCTGGTCGAACCGCCTCCAGGACTGGCGGGTGGCAGGCGGCCGCC
>CAYYCI010000113.1:0-9348 GCA_964470215.1 uncultured Planctomycetota bacterium | reverse complement strand
CAAGGTCGGGGTTGTTGTAGGTGTGGGTCTGGGTGAAGTCGAGTTCGGGGAGAGAAAAGACGGCCTTGTCGCCGCGCGGGGTGGCGAAACTGGTGGTGACCATGTGGTGCCAGGGGTCGAGGTCGCGCAGGTAGCGGGCCATCTCGGCGTGCCAGCGAGCCACCACCTCGCTGTCGTAGCCGTCTATGATGTCCACCTCGTTCCAAAGTTCCCAGGCGAAGATGCTCGTGCTGTAGCCGTAGCGTGCGACGAGGTAACGGAGGCGGTTGCGATAGGCGCGAAGGCTCCTCGGATGGGTGAAATAGTCAAGGGGCTCGCGCAGGGGGCCGCCGCGGGATCGGACGTAGGGGGCGTCCTCGTAGTTGCCGTGGGGTCTTTCCTTCGAGCGGAGGATGTTGAAACTGTCAATGCACGGCATGAGTCGGATGCCGAGCCTCTCGGCGAGTTCGAGGACGTGGTCGAGCCGCCAGGCGTTGCCCAGATCAATGCCCTCGAAGCCGCTGGCGGGGGTGTTCATGGCGAGGGTCGTCCAGAAGGGCGAGAGCCACACGCGGACGAGGTTGCAGCCGTTTCGGGCGTAGAGGGGGAGCCATTGGTCGTAGTCGAAGGTCCCGCGCGGCCCTGCCCAGCAGACGTTCGCCCCCACCGGGTAGAACGTCTCGCCACGGTCGGTGGCGAAGTAGCGCGCGTCGCTGGGGTGGCGGTGGACCATGCCGGGGACGTCTGCCGGCTGGACGTCGAACCGCAGCGGCTCCGAGACGACCCGCCCCGTCCTGTCCCTGGCGCTCACCCTGACCAGGTGAGGCCCGGGTTCGGTGAAGGCGAGCCGGACCTGCCAATGCGGCGGCCCGGCCGGGAAGACCTCTTCTTTCTTGACCTCGGGGTCTTCCTCGTCCTCGATCAGTTTCCGCTCGAAGGGCTGATAGAGGAAACCCGGGGCGCGCCAGGTCTTCCTCGAGGGGGTGGCAACGACGGCCTCGACGCTGATCTCCTCAGGCTCGAAGGGATTGTCGTAGGTGGCCTGGAGGTCCAGGTCGAGAGTCACTCGCTGATAGACCTTCGGGGTGAGGGTGTCGGGGCGGACGGCCTCGAGTGCGATTCGCGGGGGCGGTTGGATTCCGGCTCGCTCGCGCAGGTAGTGCATCCTGACCTCCTGGGCGCTGAGCGCCCGGCCGTAGAGTTTCACCTCGTCGAGCGCCCCGTCGAACGACCACGGCAGGTGGTTGTGTTTGCCGATCAGGAGGTCCACATCGTCGGCCACGGTCGCCCGGCCCTCGGCCCACAGGCGCCCGGTCGCCTCGCCGTTCACGTACACCGCCAGGCCGAAGCGCCGGTCGAAGGTTGCGGCCACGTGGCACCACCGCTGGACAGGAAGCCGAACCCGCGACGTGCACACCAGCCACTTGCCCCCGACGCCCACGTGGAACGCCAGGTCTCCCGACCCGTCGAGGCCGAAGAAGTAGCCGAGGGGGAAGTTGTGTTGGTTGACGATCGGGCACCACCCCTCTGGCGGCCCGCAGAGCCTGACCCAGGCCTCGATGGAGAAGGCGCTTCGGAACCGCGGCGCCCTGGCGGCGGCACGCCGGACCTCGGTCGAGAGGCCGTTGAAACGGAGGCCCCCGCCGAATGCCCCGCTCACCCAGCGGCCGTGGGCCACGGCGTCCTGGACCTCCAGGAGGGCGTCGGTGGCCAGGTTTCCCTCCTTCTCGTCGAACTTCCACCAGGCGGCAAGGCCCGGCTCCCAGCGCCCTGGCCGCAGGCGGATGGCCTGGAGGTTCATCACCGCCAGCCTGGGCTTCGTGATCGGCCTGACCGAAGCGACGTAGGGGCCGGCGGGGTCGAGTTCCACTACCCCGAGTTTCTCGGTCACGAAGGCCGTCCACGAACCGGTGACGGGGATGGTGCCGGTCAGTTCGGCCACGGGGGCGTCGGCCCCTTTCGGCTGGAAGGCCACCCGATAGGTGCTCCCGCCAGACCCCCTGCCACACGCGTAGGTGATCTCGACCAGGTAGGTGCCCGACTGGGACAGGTCGAAATCCCAACTCACCCAGTCGTTGACGTTTGTCCAGAAGCCGATGTTGTCCTTTCCCCCGCCGACCTCGTAGCGTGCGCTGCGGCCGTGGACCTTCGCGTGTTTGGCGTGGAGGAGGATGTCCTGGGTGGGGCCAGGAGGTGCCGGAGGCTTGGACGGCACGGCGGGTGGGATGGGCGGCGCGTGGCTGGTCGGCTCGGTCGGCGACTGCGGCGCGCACCCCGGCACCGCGACGACCAGCGAGCAACACACGAATGCCACTAACAAGCGAGCCGCGCTCATCGCGCAGGCTCCTAAGCCGCATCGCAGAAGGCAAACTCTCGACCCGCACACAATTATATGCCAGCCGCCCCGAGATAACAAAGCCGAGGAAAAGGCGCCGGAGGACATAGCGCCCGACAGCCGAGCCGCCGACACGGTCGCCTCGCTTTGCCGCGCCCCCCATGACCGATAACCGAAAACCCACGACCTCGCGCTCTGGCGCCCGGGGGTTTGACTCCTCCAGGGGATCGGGTATAGTCCTTTGCCAGTGGCCTGGAGGAGATGATGCCGCGGCGACTGGTTCTCATTGTGGGGATGTGGGTTTGCGCGGTGGCGGCGGGTGGGCAGAAGCCGCTGCGCCTTTTCATCGAGGGCGAGGACTTCCAGGTCGTCAGCGGCGACTGGAAGGTCGTGCCCTATCCCGAGAACTATTTCGCCTCGACCTTCGCGGTGACGTTTCTCTCGCGCATGGCCTGCCTGGGCGCGCCGGCGCAACTCCCCCCTGGCCACGAAGCAAAGGCCCGCTGCGAGATCCAGGTGCCCCGGGCCGGCCGCTTCCTGGTCTTCGCTCGCTACGAGCAGCCGCTCGATTGCGCCGTCGAGTTCACGGTCCAGGTGGAGCAGGACGGGGCGGTGGTCTATCGCGAGACCTTCGGCCGTCTCGACGACCCGAAAATCTGGGCGTTCAACAACCACCAGCGCGTCCCGATGCACCGCTACTCCTGGGGTGGCACCGACAACATCGTCTGGCAACAGAAGGGCAGCGTGGCGTTGAAGCCCGGGCGCGCGACCGTGTGGCTGATCGCCAAGCCGCAACTCGACGGGAAGCGAGCGAGGGAGCGGGTCGCGCGACGCCACGTTGATGTCATCTGCTTGACAGACGACCGCGCTGGGCTGAAGGTCCAGCGCGAGAAGGCGCGCTACCTCGAACTCGACGGCTGGCTAACCCAGGCGGGCGACCTCTTCGTCCGATTCACCAACCCTCGCGATGGCCTCGGGCCTTGCGTTCCACTCGTGGCTCCATTCGTTCGGGGGCAACACTCCCCCTACTGGGTCCACGTCCGCGACTGGCCGACCACGCGGGTCGTCCGCGACGGGCGGATGACCAGCCCGACGGCGTACGAGGTGGCGGGGCCGCGTTCGCGCCAGGTTCGGCCGGAACTTCTCGGCCGCGCCGTCCCGTGGCAGGAGCGGGTGCCCGACGACCAGTATCTCCAGCCCGGGGAGACGAGCGGCTGGGTGGCGATGGGGCAGGTGCTCGACGCGCTGAACAACTCGGTGTGGTGCCCCCAGGCCCTCTACCACGGCCGCAAGGACAAGATGCTCGACCTCGTGGTCGAGTTTGCCGTTCCGGATGGCAAAGGCGGCCTGAAGCCCGTGTGGAAGGGGCGGGTGAAGGGCCGGCCGGGGCCGGTCTCGCTCGTCGGCTTCGAGATGCCGGGCAACGTGGCGTCCCGACCGCTCATCCGAACCCAACTCGAGGCCCTCGGTTGGCTGCTGGCCGAGGTGAAGAAGTTCCCGAAGGTCGGGCCGCCGCCCAGGCGTTTCCCGATCTACGGCCTGATGGGCTTCAGCAGCGCGACCAGGCAGGACAACGAACTGGGCAAGGTGGCCACCGAGTTGGCCATCGCCCTCGGCGACAACACCCTCACCCCACTCCGCGGGCCGTGGGTCGAGCGGCTGGGCATCCCGCCCAGGAAGACCGCCATCGTCGCCCACTGGCCGCCATCGAACATGGAACGGTTCCGCCAGCGCGTCGAGCAGGCGAAGAAGCAAGGCACCGCCCGCTATATCGGCATCGTCAGTTACGGCGACGAAATCCACATCCCGCCAGCACGCGGCTCCGACGCCGAATTCGCAACGTGGCTGAAGGTCCGGGGGGTCAATTATCGGGGACCGGTCCACTTGGCCAAGGAGCTGAGCGATCCGCTCTATTACTATTCGCGCCTGTGGGCGCTCGAGAAAGGCATCGCCCACTACGCCGCCGCCACCCGATTCCTCGAGGAGCAACTCGGCAAGGACACCCTGACCGGCGCCAACTACTCGCCCCACATCAACTACCTGGTGGACGACATCCACTGGGTGCGCCCATTCAAGGTGCGGGCGATGACGATGCCGTGGAGCGAGGACTACGTGTGGGCCGCCCCCGAGTTCAGCGTCCAGGTCACGGGCTACCTGGTCTCGGCCTTCCGCTGCGGGGCGAAGTACCACGACCTGCCGATAATGATGTATGTGATGCCCCACAGCCCGGGGAACACGCCCCGCGACTTCCGCCTCTCGTTCTACACCGCCATCGCCCACGGGGCCAGGAAGATAAACTACTTCTGCGCATCCCCGCTGGCCGTGGCCTACACCGAAAACTACATCCGCACCGACGACCTGGCCATGTGGCGAGCGGTCCATCGGGTCACCCACGAGGCCGGGGTCTTCGAGGACTACGTCCTCGATGGGCGCGTTCGCGCCGCCAGGGTCGCCCTCCTCCTCTCGGCGACCGACGACATCCTGGGCGGCGCCAGCAACTTCGAGGGCGGCATCCACAACGTCGAGCGCCAGGGCATCTACTTCGCCCTCCGCCACGCTCAGGTGCCCGTGGACTTCATAACCGAGGACGACGTCCTCGAGGGCCGAGCGAAGGACTACCGGGTCATCTACCTGACCCAGGAACACATCCACTCCCGTGCCCTCGCGGCGCTGGCCAGGTGGGTCGAGGCTGGCGGCACCCTGGTGGCCCTTTGCGGCGGCGGATTCCTCGACGAATTCCGAAAACCCAACCCACAGGCCGCCGAACTCTATGGGGCCAGGGGCGAACGCATCCTCAAGGACCCCGCGTTGCCGCGCATACTGCCCAAGCAAGACCTGCCCACCGCCCGCCCCATTGACACCGCGCAGTGGGGGAGGGGAATGGCGGCAGTTGCCGGCGTGGAAGTCATCGCCTGGAAGCAACCGCTGGCGGTCACCGATGGGAAAGTCATCGGCACTTTCTCCGACGGCAGCCCGGCCGTGGTCGAGAAGCCCCACGGGAAGGGCCGGGCCGTCCTCTTCGGCTTCCTGCCAGGCGTGGCATACATGAAGAGCGGCCTGCCCGTGCGCCCGCTCGACCGCGGCGCGACGGACGCCAGTTACAGCCACTTCCCGCCGACGGATATGAACGCTCGCCTTCGAGCCGCGCTCGCCGATGCTTTCCTCCCGCTCGACTACCAGAGGCCGGTGGTCTGTAGCGAGCCGCTGGTCGAGACGACCGTCATCGAAACGACCAAGCCCCCTCGCCTGGGCATTCCGCTGCTCAACTACACCGGCAAGCCGATCGCCAACCTCACGGTCAAGGTTCGCGGCGTCGGGGAGACCGCGAAGGTGCGGAGCGTGGTCCGAGGGGGCTTGAAGCCCGAATTCGTCGGCGGGACAATGGTCGTGCGGCTACCGCTCGCGGTGGCCGACGTGCTGCTGATAGACCGTTGAGGGAGAGAACCGCCCCGGCTCCCGTGCTTTGGCGCGTTAGGAGGCACAAGATGCGTCGCGTGGTGTTGATGGCGGTCCTGGCCAGTTCGGTATTCGCTGGCCAGAAGTTGACCTACGTGGACCTGGTCGGGCGCCTCACCGACCTCGAGACCCTCGCGGTGTTGCCCCAGCCGGGGGAGAAGTGCGCGCAGTTCTCCAGTTACGACCGCCGCAGCCGCTACGATCCGGCGAGCGGCAAGTACGTGGCCTGGACGGCCAACGGCGACGGCAACGGCATCATCCGCCGAGAGGGCGACAAGGAGGTCCTCGCCGAGATCGAAGGGCCGGGCGTCATCTGGCGTATCTGGTCGGCGATGCCAAAAGGAGGCCACGTCCGCGTCTTCCTCGACGGCGCGACCACCCCGACCATTGACCTGCCTTTCCACAACTACTTCGACGGCAAGGTCCCCCCCTTCCAGGGCAAGGCTCTCTGCCACGTCCTGGCGCGCGGCTGGAACTGCTACGTGCCTATCCCGTTCCAGAAGTCGTGCAAGATCGTGGCCGACAGGGGCTGGGGCCGCTACTACCACTTCACCTACACCACCTATCCCCCCGGCACCCAACTGCCGACCTTCTCGATGAAACTCTCCGAGGCGGAGCGCGCGGCGCTGGCCCGCGCGAACGAGTTCCTGGAGAAGAAACTGGGCGGCGACCCCGCCGGCCCGCGCCCAGGCCAGCGGACCGAGAGCCTCACGGTGGAGGCCCGCCCGCGTTCGACCGCCAGGGTCGTCGAACTCCGCGGCCCGCGAGCCATCACGGCCCTGAGGGTCAAGATGAGCCTGCCAGAGCCGCCGGAGGACATCCGGGTGTTGCGCGAACTGTGCCTCAGGATCACCTGGGACGAGGAGCCGAGGCCCGCCGTCTGGTCGCCGCTGGGCGACTTCTTCGGCGCGGCGCCGGGCCTGAACAACTATCGCTCCCTCCCGCTCGGGGTGACCGACGACGGTTTCTACTGCCTCTGGTACATGCCCTTCGCCAGCCGCGCGCTCATCGAGGTGGTCAACGACGGCGACCAGGCGCGCTCGGTCGAGTTCCAGATAACCCACGCCCCGCTAAGCAAGCCGCTGACGAGCCTGGGGCGCTTCCACGCCAAGTGGCACCGCGACGCCTCCCTGCCCGCCGAGCCGGAGCGCCGCGCAATTGACTGGACCATGCTCAAGACCACTGGCCGCGGGCGGTTCGTCGGCGTCATGCTCCACATCTGGAACCCGCGCGGCGGATGGTGGGGCGAGGGCGACGAGAAGTTCTTCGTGGACGGCGAGAAGTTCCCCTCGACCTTCGGCACCGGCTCCGAGGACTACTTCGGCTACGCCTGGGGCTGTCCGCAGAAGTTCGAGAACGCATTCCACAACCAGCCCCACAACGACGGCGGCAACCGTGGCCACATCTGCGTCAATCGCTGGCACATAACCGACAACTGCCCGTTCCAGACCGCCTTCGAGGCCGCCATCGAGAAATACTACCCGAACAACCGCCCGACCCTCTACGCCGCCGTGGCCTACTGGTATCTGGCCCCCGGCCAGAGCGACGACTACCCCGAGGTCCCGCTGGCCGAGCGGGTCGGCTACTACAAGCCACCGCCGAGCCTCCACGTCAAGGGCGCCATCGAGGGCGAGCGGCTCCGCATCGTCGAAAAGACCGCCGGAAGAGCGCGGCCCCAGAACCTCGACCCATTCGGCCCGGGCTGGAGCGGGATGTGCCACCTGTGGTGGACCGATGCGAAACCCGGCGACAAGTTGACCGTCGAGTTCCCGGTCAAGGCCGACGGGCGCTACCGCCTCGCCCTTCAACTCACCAAGGCCCGCGACTACGGAATAGTCCAACTCTACCTCGACGGGGAGAAACTGGGCAAGCCCCTCGACCTCTACAATCCCCGGGTCGTGCCCACCGGCAAACTCGACATGGGCATCCACCAGCTGGCCAAGGGCAACCACCGCCTGACAATCGAGATCGTCGGCGCCAACCCCAAGGCCATCAAGGCATACATGGCCGGCCTCGACTACCTGAAACTCGACCCGGCCAGGTGAACGCGCTCTTCAGGGTGTCGCGCCGCTTGACATGAAAGCGCGGAAGGCTAAAATAACAAATACCGACGCGGGGTGGAGAAGTGGTATCTCGTCAGGCTCATAACCTGAAGGTCGCAGGTTCGAATCCTGCCCCCGCTACCACCTGAAAAGAAGATCGAGAGGTCGGTGCTCGATGGCGAGTGCCGGCCTCGGACTTTTGCGGCTCAGTGCTTCGGCTCGGCTCTTGGTAAGGGGTCGAGCCTCGTCTTTTGGCCAACTGCGCCTTTCCCTCAGGTCAATCGAACCGTGCCCCCATCGCCCGAAATCGGGTTCAGCGGCCCGATTCGTCTTCGTCGGTTCTTATTGGGGTGCCGGGGACGGGGAAGTACTCGACGCGGCCACAGCAGGCGACCTTGACGACTGCCCAGATGCTGTCGTAGCGGGAGTAGGCTTCCTCGTCGTGGACGCGGATGGCGAAGTCCAGGGACTTCTCTTCGCCCGGGCCGATGGCGAAGGGGTGTTGACGCGGCTGGACCTCGCCGAGGCAATACTGTCCTACGCACCGCCTCGGCCACGACTCCAGCGGCGTGGCAATCGCGACGAATCCGCTCAGGTGCTCACTCGTTGGGTTGCGTAGGGCGATGTGGAGGGAGTCGCCCGCGCGGTGGAGGGCGACTTCCAGCCAGCCGGGGTTCCCGACCGTCAGGATGTCCTCGTAGGTCTGGCCTTCGTGTTCGAGCCTTGCCCGGACGAAGCCGTCGCGCCGCTCGTCGTCGAAGGCGAGAAGGACGGGGACGACCTTGTGCGCCCCAGGCTCAAGGTCGAATGCCACCTGGTCGGGCACCGTGTGCCAGCCCCGTGGGGTATGGAGGACGACCTTGCCGCTTACCTGGCGGTCGGCGTAGTTGTTGGCGATGGCGAGGCGGAGGGTGTTGATGGTTACCCCGCCTTGTGAGATCGGGACTCTGGTCTCGACGCGGCCGGCGAGGGAGATGGCCAGGGGGCTGTAGCCAGTCGGGGCCGCGCCGCAGTTGTGTTCCCAGTGGCGGAAGTGGATGACGGGCAGGGGCTCGGTCGAGGGGCCGAGCTCGCCGGTGGCGGGCGAGCGCTCCGGCGGGGCCGGCTTGAACGCGAGGGTCTCGATTGTGAACGGTCCGGTGGTGAAGGCCACGGTGCCGTCCTCGAGCGAGGCGTCCTCGGCCTTTTCTTCGAGTAGGTTTGTCCAGTGGGCTGCTTCGATGGGTCGGAAGAATCGGAGAGTGCCTCTGGTCTCGTTGCCTTCGGCTTCGTACCAGCGGACGAGGATTCCGTCCCGGGCAGGCTCGGGGTTGCGTGAGCGGAAGGCTGCGGTGGGGTTACCCCAGGGCTTCAGGGCAGTGAGGACGAGGCTCTCGCCCTCGAGTTCGAGGAAACTGTGGCGAGGGGGCAGTTCGCCCTTTCCCCGGACGGCCTGTCGCACGATGAGAGGGTTGTTGTATTCCATCCCCGCGCGATAGGTTTTGGCCTCGCGCCAGTCGCCGCGGTGGGGGTAGAGGGCGTAGTGGAAGACGTGGC
>CAYYCI010000112.1:0-9352 GCA_964470215.1 uncultured Planctomycetota bacterium | reverse complement strand
GTCATTGAGAAAGCCCTCCAATGAGCCTCCCACAACACTCCGACCTCGAGGAGTACCTCGGACAACAGGTCGTCGTGGATACCCGCTCCACCTACATCATCCTCGGGACCCTGACGGCCATCGGTCGCGACTGCCTGACCCTCGAGAACGTGGACGTCCACGACACCACCGACTCCGACTCCACCAAAGACCACTACATCATGGAGTCCCACAAACTCGGCATCCGCACCAACCGCCGCAGCGTCAAGGTCCGCCTCGCGGAGGTCATCAGCGTCTCGCTCCTGCGCGACGTCGAGATCTACTGAGTTCCCCGAAAAGGAGCCGCGGCAATGAGGACCGAGTTCGAGGTCCGCACTCAGACGCGAATCCAGTTCATAGACATCACCGCCGAGGTCCAGCGCGCGCTGCGCGAGCAGGGCGTCGAGGACGGCATCTGCCACGTCTTCGTGCCCCACACCACCGCGGCGGTGACGATAAACGAAAACGCCGACCCGGACGTCGCCCGCGACGTGCTGTCGGTCCTCAGCCGCCTGATTCCCCACCGCGGCGACTACCGCCACACCGAGGGCAATTCCGACGCCCACGCCAAGGCCAGCATCGTCGGCCCGTCGGTCTGTGTCCCGGTCTCCGGCGGGCGACTGGTCCTGGGCACCTGGCAGGCGGTCTACTTCTGCGAGTTCGACGGCCCGCGCCGCCGCCGCTGCATGGTCACCGCCATCCCGGCCACCTGAGCCGCCCCATCACACTCTCATTCCGGGCCTCATCATGGATGTGGGGTTCAGCCAATCAGGCCGATCTCGGCGAGCAGCCGCTTGAACTCCTGCGCGTTGACCGCTGCGTGGCCGGCGTGGCAGTTGTTGAAGAAGACGTAAACGCTCTCGGCCTCGCGGCTGAGGGCCTCGACCCGCGGCAGCCACTCGCGCAGTTCCTCGCGCTTGTAGAGGTAGTTGTAGCGCTCCTTGCCCCCGCTCTCGTACCACTTGCTTGCGTCGCGGCTGTGGAAGCGGACGTAGGCCACTGGCGAGGTGGCCACCGCCACCGGGGGCATCAGCCCCCGCAACTTAGGTTCATCCACGCAACAAAACCCGAGGCCGTGGTAGCGCAGGAAGTCGTAAACCGCCTGCCGCGCCCACTGGGCGTTGCGGAACTCCACGACGAGGGGCACCTCGGGGAAGTCCTCTCGCAGCGAGCCCAGGTAGGCGCGGTTCCGGGCCGTGTTGTGGAACGAATAGGGGAACTGACAGAGCACCCCCGCCAGTCGCCCAGCCTCCCGGGCCGGCGCTATCGCCTCGTTGAACTGCCTCGCAACCGAGCGGTCGAGTTTGTGGGTGGTCGCCTCGTTGGCCTTCACCCAGAACTTGAAGCCCTCCGGAGTGCGCTCGACCATCCGCTCGAGGGTCGAGGGGCTGGGGATGCCGTAGTAGGTGAAGTTCAACTCCACGCACGGAAAATGCCGCGCGTAGTAGGGCAGCATCTCGCCCTCGGGAAGGTCCGGCGGGTAGAACCTCCCTCGCCAGTCGGCGTAGCGGAAACCCGAGGTGCCCACCGCAATCACGTCGCAACCCCCTCGCCGGCGGCCGCGTTGATGGCGAAAGCGCCGTCGGCCTCGAAGAGGCCGTAGAGGCGGCGCGTCCAGGAGTACAGCCGCTCCGCCTCGCTGGCGGTCAGGCGCCTGCGCTGGTGGTCCACGGGCCCGCCGAGAATCAGCCTCCGCGGCGCCACACAAGCCGCCACCTGGGGCAGGTCACACACCCGCAGGAGCCCCCGAATCAACGTCCACGGCTCCCAGGAGTGGAACTCGTGGCTCGCCACCAGGCCGTACGAGGCCAGGGTCTGGCAACAGACGGCGGTGGCGACCCGCTCGTCGAGGGCTGCGGCGAAGAGCGCGAGAAGCCCTGCCGCGCCCTGTCCCACGACGCTCAGTTGTTCGGGGTCCACCTCCGGCCGCTCCGCCAGGAGCGCGAGGGAGCGAAGGGCGTCGTGGAGGCGGCGCCCGAACATCGTGTGGCCGACCATCGCGTAGTGGGGCGTGAAGTAACTTTCCGGCTGCCAATGAGCCTCGAGGCCAGGAACGAATCCCGGGCGGCTCTCGCCAACCCCCCGAACGTCAATCGCCAGGACCACATTACCCTCGCTGGCGAGCATCTGGATGGTGCCGCAGTGGCCGGCCTCGACCTCCTTCCCCCGCTCGTGGAGATAGAGGATGCCCGGCCACCGGCGCTCGGCCTTCTCCGGCACGAAGAGCAACGCGGGGACGGTTATCCCGCGCTCGGTCTTGAACGAGAGCCTCTCGATCCCACACTTGCCCCGGAAGAAGGCCCCGTGTTGGTCAGCGGGCGGAGCGCCGCTGCTGGTGGGGCAGCGAAGGAGTTGGCGGAGGCGCTCGCGGAGTTGTTGTTGCCATGCCTCGGCGTCCCCGCGCGTGGATAACTCCGGGGGGTGAGGGGGCGAGAGTTCCGCCAACTGGCGAGTGAAACAGAAGACCGTGCGACTCCCCAGGGAGGCCACCTGGCCCCCTGGCGCGCAGGCGAGCGCGTGGGCCGGCTCGACCTCGGCCGGCTCGTCGGCGTGTTCCGCCGAGGGGTTGCCGAGCCAGAGGTTGAACCACTGGCACGCCCTCTCGCGCAGCGCCCTGGGATAGCCGCTCCCGCCCTCGGCGACCACCAGTTCCACGCAGTCGCCCGCGCCCAGAAGCGAATAGACCTGCCTTGCATCCTGGAAGGTCGCGCGGGTGCCCTCGACGGGCAGGATGTCGCGCTCGGCGGCCCCCAGCAACAGCGGCCGCGGCGCACACGCCACACACAGGTCCGCGTGGTCAACCCCCGCGGCCACAACCCCGCTCTGGGCGAAGAGAGCGGGCCGATGGAGACCCGCCGCCAGCCACGCCTCGTTGGATGTGACCCCACAGACCGGCACCACCGCCCGCACGCGTTCTTCCAGCGCTGCGAGCATCAATGCCAGGAGGCCACCAGCCCCGAAGCCTGTAACCCCCAACCGAGTGAGGTCCACGTCGTCGCGTACCGAGAGGTAGTCGAGCGCGCGGACAGTGTCCCAGAGTTCATAACCCGTGGTGTCGAGTCCGACGAGGCCGCTCTGCTCCTCGGCGGCGGCCAACTCGGCGCTCGGCGAGCCGACCCGCGACCGTCCGCTCAGCGGGTCCCAGTACTGGCTGCGCTCGCCGTGGGCGAGCGGGTCGTGGACCAGGACGGCGAAGCCCCTTCGCGCCAGGCCCTGGGCGATCTCCTGACACGTGCGGCACGCCTTCCCCTCCGGCTCGTGGCCACAGAGAACCAGGACCGCAGGAGCCGGGTCACCCCGCTCCGGCTTGTAGTAGAAATTCGCCGGCACGTAGAACCCCGGACGGCTCTCGAAGACAACCTTCTCGACCGTGTAGTGCTTGCGGGTCAGTTCGCCGGTCTTCCTGGGGTTCAGCGGGGTGCGTTCGGGGAAGCCGCCGAGCAGCCGGACGAGGCTCTCGCGGACGCGTCGCTGGTGGGCCTGGACCGAGGCGAAGTCGCTGAGCGCGCGCCTTCGCTCCCTGGCTCGTTCGAGCAGCGGCTGGGCGAGCGCCAGGATGTGCTCGAAGACCATCACCGAGAGGTCCGAGCCGCCGAGGACGGTCAGCGATTCATCGCCTGCCATGTTTGTCGCTCTCGCGCCCTCCGGGTCGCCTGGCATCTCTTGCCTCGTTGTCTTCGGGATCGGTGGCCACGATGTTGGCTTCGCTCCGGATTATCCCCGATCCACCACGCCAGGTCAAGGTGTCTTGACATGCCGGATGGGCTGCGCTAGCATGCGAACGTGGGAGGGTGTTCCGAGGTGTTTGATGGCCCAGGGTTTACGGCTCGCGCTCGCCATCGCTCTCTCGATGGGGCTCGGCCTCGCAGGCGAGGCGGTCACCAACCTGGCCGACAAGCCCATCCTCGTCGTCCTCGACTTCGAGTCGAGGTTCGACGGCGGGGAACTCGGCCGCTTCGTGGCAAAGAACTTCCGCGCCAAGATCACCCGCTACGGCCTCTTCCGGACCATCGAGGACGTTGACCGCGAGGAGTTCGAGCGTGCGGCGGGCCTCAAGCCGAAGTTCGACATGCCCGCCGCCGAGGCCCTCGACTTCGCGGTCAAGCGCCTGAAGGCCGACATGGTGATGTGGGGACTGGTCGAGAGGGCCGACGGGCAGAGGCTGCGCATCCACACCCGCGTGGCCGACCGCACTCTCGGCCCCGAGAAACTCCGCTACGACGGCTCCGTCGTCGTCCCGAGTAAGTTCGCCATCCAGCTCGGGGTCTTCAAGCAACTGGGGGAACTGACCGGCCTGAAAGACCCGCGCTACCCACCCCTACCCCCCGATGCCGAGCGACGCTGGCGCGATGGCCCAAACTTGGTCAAGGGTGACTTCGAGTCCGGAACCGCCCACCCCGATGGGTGGGAGCCGTTCGGGGTGGACTGGCAGATGGGCCAGGCCCACTGGGAGAAGAACCCCGACGGGTCGGGCAAGTGTATCGTCTTCAGGATGAGCAAGGGGGTGGCGGCCGCCGAGGGCGTGGCCTACTACAGCGAATTCTTCCCCATCGAGCCGGGCGCGACCTATCGCCTACAGGTCCGGGTGAAATCAATGAGACCGACCTGCAAGGTCTTCGTGAAGTACTACGCCTGGGTGAAGACTCCCTCCGAGCCCCAGGGACAGTGGCGCGAGGTGGGCCGCAGCCCCCTGAACCCGCGCGGCCCGAAAGGCCGGTGGAGCACCCACCAGCGCGATTGCCATCCCCGAATCTACCGCACCAGAGCCAACAGGGTCTTCGTCCCGGAGAAATGCCGCATCGGTCTCTACGCCTACTGGCCGGCAGGAGTCGTTTACTGGGACGACGTGGTGTTCAAGAAGATCGCGGACGCGCCCCGCGAGAAGAAGCCCTACGACGTCCTCGAGGCGGGGCGTCGGCCGGTGGAGCGGAAGGAGTAGAGTGGCTTGACCGGCGTTCCCCTTTTCATCATCGAGTTTGCGGCCTTCGCCTCGGCGGCGCTCCTCGTGGCGGTCGTGGCCGACATCATCCACACGGCCTGGCGCCACTACGAGGAAGAGGTCCTCAAGGGCACCGAGGTCACCCTGGACCAAATCTACCTCAACATCCCTGCCCGCCAACTGCTCTACGTGGCCGTCTTGCTCGCCACCTTGATCACCGGCATCGGCCTGCTGTTGTTCCGAAACCCGGCGGTGGCGGTCGGGCTGGGGCTCTTGGCCTTCTTCGCCCCGAGGGTCCTGGCCGCCATTCTCAAACGCCGACGCGAGCGCCGATTCGGCGTCCAACTCGTCGACGCCCTGATGAACGTAAGCAACGCGCTCCGCTCTGGCTTCAGCCTCCCTCAGGCGTTCGAACTGGTCCAGCGCGAGATGGAAAACCCCCTCGCACAGGAGTTCCGCCTCCTCAACCAGGAGACCCGTGTCGGAGTCCCGCTCGAGGAGGCCCTCGAACACTTCCTCGAGCGAATGCCCAGCGACGACATGGAACTGGTCGTCACCGCCATCCTGGTCTCCCAGGAGGTCGGCGGCAGCCTCGCCGAGGTCATGGACAACATCGCGCGAACCATCCGCGAGCGCCACCAGATCGAAGGCAAGGTCCGCGCGCTCACCTCCCAGGGCCGCATGCAGGCCGTCATCCTCGCCCTCGTCCCCATCGCCCTCGGCTTCGCCATCAACTGGCTCAACCCTGGCCTGTTCCGACCCATGATCGCTACCGTTCCGGGTTGGGGCCTGATGCTGCTCATCGCTGTGCTGGAGTTCATCGGCGTGCTTGTCGTCAGGAAGATCGTCCGCATCGAGGTCTGAGGACGTCGTGGACCCCGACTCACTACAACGCGGCTTCATCTACCTGTGTGCGTTCGGGAGCGTCGCGCTCTTCGTCTATTGGGCACACGCGGCCTGGACCGACGTGCGGGAGCGCGCGGCGCTGGGCGAGGAGCGCCGCCAGGCCATCAGTTCGTTCCTTCTGTCGTTGGTCGCGCCGCTAGCCCACAGCCTCGGCAACTGGCTCGGACCGAAGATCGACCGCGTCGAGGCCGAGAGCCGAGCAACCGGCAGCACATCCTTCATCGTCTCCATCCGCAGCAAGGCCGAACACATGCTCGTCGGCGCGGGAAGACCACACGGCCTCACCCCCAACGAGTTCATGGGCCTGTGGGCCGTCGCGCGAATCTTCGGAGCGCTCCTGGGGGTGCTTTGCTACGGCATGCTCGCCAAGTACTTCGCCGAAATCCCCGCGCCCGCCCTCGTTCCATTCCTCGCGGTCGTCGCCATGCTCCCCGAACTCTTCGGAATCTGGATCGTCTGGGGAATCGTCTCACTGGTCCTCGCCGTCCTCTACTTCACCCTCCTGATGTACGTCTGGCCCGGCGGCCCGACCGCTATCCTCCTGCCCTTTCTCGCCCTCGGCTACGTCCTCCCGTGGCTCTGGCTCCGCGACCGCGAACGGGCGCGAAAGCGAGCCATACGCCGCGACCTGCCCTTCGCGCTCGACCTCCTGACCCTCTCGGTCGAGGCCGGCCTCGACTTCACCGCCGCCCTCGCTCGCATCGTCACCCGCCGTCCCAACTCGCCGCTGTGCCAGGAACTGGCCGAGACCCTCCGCCAAATCCAGATGGGCGTCCCGAGAGCCGAAGCACTCCGCGACCTCCACGACCGCGCGCGGATGGAAGAAATCTTCTCCGTGACCAGCGCGCTCATCCAGGCCGACGAACTCGGCGCCAGCCTCGGCCCCATCCTCCGTGTCCAGGCCGACACCTTCCGCACCCGACGAGCCCAGGCCGCCGAAAAAGCCGCCATGGAAGCACCGGTCAAACTCCTCTTCCCACTCATCTGCTTCTTCTTTCCCGCAACCTTCATCGTCATCTTTGGCCCCATCGTCATTCGATTCTTCCTCGGAGAATGAACGATGGAGCCCGAACTCCTCTCCCTCCTGCGGGAGTTGGTCGCGATCCCCAGCATGAACCCCTACCTTCGCGCCGACCCCGGCGAGGGCTACGGCGAGGAGCGACTCGCCACTCGCCTCGCCCAAATCCTCCGCGAGGCGGGCCTCGAGGTCGAAATCTCCCAACTCGCCCCGACCCGCTGCAACCTCCTCGCACGGCTCCCAGGCGATGGCGGCCGACCGCTCCTTTTCGTCGCACACCTCGACACCGTCCCAGCCGACAACATGACCATCGCCCCCTTCGCCGCCGAGGTCCGCGATGGACATCTCTACGGCCGCGGCGCCTGCGACAATAAGGCCGCCCTGGCCGCCATGACCCACGCCCTTTGCCGTGTGGCCCGCAAGAGGGCCAACTCCTGCCCGATCCTCCTCGCGGCCACCGCCGACGAGGAATGCGGCTACGCCGGCATCCGAGCGCTTCTCGCGCACCGGCTGGAGGCCCGCGCCGCCTTCGTCGGCGAGCCGACAGCCCTCGACCTCGTCGTCGCCCACAAGGGAGTCGTCCGCTGGACACTCACCACAACCGGCAAGAGCGCCCACGCCGCCGACCCAACCGCAGGTCAGAACGCCATCTACCCGATGGCCCATCTCGTGGCCGAGTTGGAGAAGATCGGCGAAGGCCTCTTGCGCCAACCCCCGCACCCACTCCTCGGCACCCCGTGCCTGAACGTCGGCACCATCCACGGCGGGCATAGCGTGAACACCGTCCCCGACAGATGCGTCGCCGAGGTGGACTGGCGCTTCCTGCCAGGCGGTAGCGCCGAGGAGGCCGAGGCCATCCTCTCGGAGATCGCCGAACGCCACGGCGCCACCCTCGAGCGTTTCTTCACGGCCAACGCCTTCGAGGTCGCCGAGGACTCCGAGCCTGTCGCACTCGCTCGCCGCGCCCTCGCCGCGGCTGGGCGCGAGGCGGCGCTCACCGGAGCACCTTATGCCACCGAGGCGCCGGAAGTCCTCGCCGCGGGCATTCCATGCGTCGTCTTCGGCCCGGGCGACCCAGAGAAGGCCCACGCGGCCGACGAGAGCGTCGAGGTCGCCCAGGTCGAGGCCGCAGCCGCCGCCTACGAATGGCTCATGCGCAACGCCTGAGGAACGGGGGACTCCCGTCCCCCGTTCCCCTATCTATGACCCGTAGCCGATAACCCCTCTGTGGCGTCGGCCGAGGCTCAGCGCTCCGGCCAGCCTTCCTGGCCGATCAGTCGGACGAAGACGCATCCGCAGAGGCGCTGGCGGCGGAAACTGTCGCCCTTGCGCTCCAGAACGATGAGGTCCTGTCCGCCACGGCCGCCGACCGGCATCACCAGGCGTCCGCCCCCGGCCAGTTGGTTCTTCAGCGATTCGGGCATCGAGGGTGCCGCGGCGGTGACGATGATCCCGTCGAAGGGGGCTTCTTCCGGCCAGCCGAGGGTGCCGTCGCCCACGCGGTAGGATATGTTGTTGTAGCCGAGTTCGTCGAGGACTCTCCGGGCGGTGGCGGAGAGTTCGGCTATCCGCTCGATGGTGTAGACGTGGTGGGAGAGGTGGGCGAGGATGGCGGTCTGGTAGCCGGAGCCGGTGCCGATCTCGAGGACCCTCTCGTCGCCGCCCAGGCGCAGGGCCTCGGTCATGAGGGCCACGATGTAGGGCTGCGAGATGGTCTGGCCGTAGCCGATGTCCACTGGGTGGTCCTCGTAGCTCTGGTCGCGGTGTCCCGGGGGAATGAATAGGTGGCGTGGGACGCTGCGGAAGGCGTCGAGGACACGCGCGTCGCGAATCCCGCGACGGCGAATCTGGCGCTCGACCATGTCCTCGCGCTCCTCGCGCCAGCGTTCGTCAGCGTTCTCGAGGCGGAACGTGGCTCGTTCCTCCCGGCTGCAACTAGGAGCGCAAGGCGGCGACCTGGGTGGCCAGGAAGCGCGCGGCGACGTCGTCGGGGTTCTTGCTCTGGAGTTCGGCCAGGCGCGCCGCGGCTGCCTCCCGCTCGTTGGCCAACAAGCAATAGTAGGCGAGGACCAGCCGCGCGTCGCGGTCGTCGGGGTGTTGCTTGCACCAACCTTTCAGGAGGAGGAGGCGCTGGCGGATGGCCTCGGCCGGGCGACGCAGGCGTGCGAGTTCGTTGGTGGTCAGGCGCCGGCCACCTGCGGCCACGGCGCCCTGTCGCAATGCCGCGGCGGCGGCCTCGTAGCGGCTCAACGCGGCCCACACTCCGGCAAGAGCCAGGTGTGGGAAGGGGCGCTCGGGACAAGCGACGGTCGCCCGCTGAAACTCCATGAGCGCCTTGTCGAACTCTCCGCGGCGGAAGTAGAGTTCGCCGAGCGCGACGTACTGCTCGTAGAGCTCCTCCTTGCGCGAGCGCGGGGACTGTGAACTGGTGGGGGCCGGCTGCTGGGCTTTCGGCTTTATCACGTCGCGGT
>CAYYCI010000111.1:0-9402 GCA_964470215.1 uncultured Planctomycetota bacterium | reverse complement strand
CGGGCGCTCTCGCGGGCCTCGGCGGCCAGGATGGCCTTGCGGACGATGGCGCGGGCGGTTTTAGGGTTTTCCTCAAGGTAACTACCGAGGCGGTCGTTGACAATGGCCTCGACGATGCCCTGGACCTCGCGGTTGCCGAGCTTGGTTTTGGTCTGGCCCTCGAATTGGGGCTCTGGGAGTTTGACGCTGATAACCGCGCTCAATCCCTCGCGGGCATCCTCCCCCTGGGGAATGGTGTCGCCGCGCAGGAGGTTCTCCTTCCTCGCGTAGGCGTTGAGGGTGCGGGTGAGGGCCGAACGGAAGCCGTAGAGGTGGGTGCCGCCTTCGATGGTGTTGACGTTGTTGGCGAAAGAGAAGACGTTCTCGCTGTAGCCGCCGTTGTACTGGAGGGCGACCTCGACGACGATGCCGTTCTCCTCGCGCTCGAAATAGATGACGTCCTTGTGGAGGACGTTCTTGCCCTCGTTGAGGTGTTTGACGAATGCGGCGATGCCGCCCTCGTAGCAGAAGTTGCGCTCCCTCTCGGAGACCTCGTCGCGCAGGGTGATGGCGACGCCGCGGTTGAGGAAGGCGAGTTCGCGGAGGCGGGTGGCGATCGTGTCGAAATTGAATTCGGTGGTCTCGAAGATTTCCGGGTCGGGCTTGAAGGTCACGGTGGTGCCGCTGGTCCTGGACTTACCGATCACCTTCAGTTCGCTTGCGGTCTTGCCGCGCTCGTAGCGCTGGTGATAGACCTCGCCATCGCGGCGCACCTCGACGCTCAACCACTCGCTGAGAGCATTGACGACCGAAACCCCGACGCCGTGGAGTCCACCGGAAACCTTGTAGGATGCTCGGTCGAACTTGCCGCCGGCGTGGAGCATGGTCATGATGACCTCGACCGCCGGCTTTTTCTCACTAGGGTGAATGCCGACCGGGATGCCGCGTCCGTCGTCGGCAACCGTCACGCTGCCGTCAGCGTTCAGCTCGACCCGGATCGCGGTGCAATAGCCGGCCATGGCCTCGTCAATGGAGTTGGCGACGACCTCCTCAACGAGATGGTGGAGGCCGCGGGTGCCGGTGTCGCCAATGTACATGGCGGGCCTACGGCGGACCCCTTCGATCCCGGGGAGAACCTTGATGTGGCTGGCATCGTAGGTGTGGCTGCGCTTTTCAGGCATTGGGGCTCCTGGCCGCTCCGGGCTTGAAGACCAGACCAGCGATGCGGAGCGCAGGGAGGCGGGCGCGAAGTTCTTTGAGCAGAGTCTCTGAGTAGAACGACCTCAGTTCGTGGAGGTGCGCGGCGGAGTCGACCTCGATGTGGACCTTGTGGTTCGCGAATCCAGCGACGCGGGTGTGTGTGCGGAGTTCGGGCCCGACCACCTCTTCCCAGACTGCGTAGAGTTCCAGGTACCTCAGTCTGGAGGCTAGACCGCTGGTCTGGAAGAAATCGCGGAGTATCTTGCCTATGGGCTGTGGCCCGGTTTGTGCGTTCATTGCCGGCTAACGGGCATGACGACGTAGAGGAAATCCTTCCCACAGCGGAAAAGGACCGGGCTGGTTCCGTCGGTGAACTCCATGCGCACCTGGTCCGCCTCCGCCACGCGGAGAAACTCAATGAGGAAGTACGGGTTGAAGGCTATCTCGGCCTCTTCTCCCTTATAGGTAACTGGAACCTTCACGTCTGCGCTGCCGGCGTCCGGGGCCTCAGCAGTTACCTCGATCTGACCCTCAGCAATGCGCAGGCTGACCGAGCTGTACTCATCGGTGGTCATGACCGCGGCGCGCTGGACCACGGCCAGCAACCTTGCTGGCTCGATCTCGGCTTTCTTGTCCTGCTCCTTCGGGATCACGCTCTCGTACGGCGGAAAGTGGCCCTCCACCAGGCGGGTGGTGATTACGGCGCGGCTCGTCTTAGCCACCAACTGGCCGCCTTCTTCCCCTGCCAAGCACAACGATAGTTCTTCCTCCTCTTCGGCGACCTTTACGATCTCGTCAAGGGCCTTGGTTGGAACGATCACCTCCAGTTCGCCCTCTTGCTCGGCTTGGGTCTTCTTTTCGACCAAGGCGAGACGTCGGCCGTCGGTGGCGACCATGCGCACCGCCTTGCCCTTCATCGAAAGGAGCGCGCCGTTGAGCGCGTAGCGGTGGCGTTCCCTGTGTGCCGCAAAGGTCGTTCGCCTCACCATTTCTTTGAAGTTCGCCGCCTCGATCACGCGGGCGCTTCCTTCGTCGAAATCTGGCAGGACAGGAAACTCCTCGGCGGGGCTGGTCGGCAGCCGGAACTGCCCGTCGGAAGTTTTCAGCAGGCAATTGCTCCCCTCGAGGCTCAGCTCGATCGTCTCCTCCCCCTTCGCATAGTAGCCAACCAGGGAGTGGAGCCTCGCGTAGGCGACCGCTATCTGGCCAGTTTCGGAGACGTTGACCTCCGGGAGACGATAGCAAATGCCGATCTCGAGATCCGTCGCCTGAATCTCCAGGCCGTCTTCGCTTGCCGTAAGCAAGACGTTACCGAGGATTGGACGGGTCGGTCGGCTCTGAACAACGCTGCCCACGATCTGGAAAGCAGCGTGAATCTGTTCCGCCTGACAGGTGAGTTTCATTTATCGCGCGCCTCCGATCTATGATTTGCCTGTGTGTTACACGCAGAGAAAAAGGCCGTTTTCGTTGACCCAATACTCTACTAAGTTTTTTTGTACAAAGCAAATAAGAAAAGGTGCAAGGGTTCGCTGTGGGGAACCTGTTGATAGGTTTTTGTAACTCCTTGGGCTAACTGATGTTATGGCGTTTTTGTGCCTGTTGAAAGATGTGGGTACCCTGTTGCAGCCGCGCCGAGGAAATGGCGAGGTACCCACAGAGATCGCGCATGGCGGAAACGGAGCGGGGGTAACCGTAGGAGAAATCCACAGGTTCGAGAGAGGATGTCCACAGACTTCGGGGGAAGCCACTAAGCGCATCACCGTGCTCGGATCCTGTTGGTGAGGTGTTCGATAGTGGCCGCCATCGAGGGGTCTTTCTCCATAAGGGACGCAATCTTATCGCAGGCGTGCATAACTGTGCTGTGGTCGCGACCACCGAAGTAACCCCCGATTTCCTCAAGAGAGTGACGGGTGAGGGAGCGGGCGAGGTACATGGCGACCTGTCGCGGCAGGGCGATTGATTGTGACCGCCGCTTCGACTGGAGTTCGGCCAGCTTAACCCGGTACTCCGCGGTCACCACCCTGATGATGTCGTCCATGGTCACCGAAGTGGCAACACGCTCGAGGACATCGCGTAGAGCGTGTTGGAGCAGCTCGAGGTCAATGGGCTTATTCGTCAGGGCGGCGTACGCGATCACCTTATTGACGGCGCCCTCAAGGTCGCGGATGTTCGTGTCTATGTTCTCGGCGATGAATTGGAGTGCTTCATCTGGGAACCGGCGGCCTCGCATCTCGGCTTTCTTACGGAGAATCGCCACGCGGGTCTCGTAGGAAGGCGGGTCGAGGCGCGCGACGAGGCCCCATTTGAATCGAGAGACGAGTCGCTCCTCCAGGCGCGTCATCTCGCGGGGCGCGCAGTCACTCGAGAGGACTATCTGTTTGCCCGCATTGTAGAGCGCATTGAAGGTGTGGAAGAACTCCTCCTGGGTGGCCTCGCGGGTGCCGCGCGAAAGGAAGTGAATATCATCAAGCAGAAGAGCGTCGAGGCCTCGGTACACCTCGCGGAACTCCCCCCTCTCCCCGTTCTGCACGGACGCGATGAAGTGGTTCATGAAACTCTCGCACGGGATGTAGAGAATCTTTAAGTCGGCCCTGGAGTCGAGCAAGCGGTGTGTGATCGCCTGGATCAGGTGTGTCTTTCCCAGGCCGACCCCTCCGTGGAGAAAGAGCGGGTTGTAGGCGGAACCCGGGTTTTCTGCAATGGCGAGCGCAGCAGCGTGGGCGAGAGCGTTCGATGGACCAACTACGAAATTAGAAAACCGGTAGTTGCTGTTGAGCCGCGCCGCCCAGTCGCGGGGGTAGTGGGCGCGTTGGCTGCTCTCGGTTGGGGATGGCGGTAGGGGCTGCGGCGCCGCAGCACGCGCCTCGGGCCCCTCCTCCACCACCAGCTCCACCCGCGGCGTTGTCCCGAGAACCGCTAGCGCGGCGCCGCGGATCGTCTCAAGGTAGCGCCGCTCTAGCCAATGGTGGTGGAAAGAATTCGGCACGCTCAGGGTGAGGGTCTCGGGTGAACAGGCCCGTAGCTTGACGCTGCGGAACCACGTCTCGAACTGCTGCTGCCGCACGCGGCGCTGGATTTCGTTGAGGATGTTCGGCCAGACTTCCGCCTCAGGAGTCATGGAAAAGCCGCCCTTCTTCCATGATGGGTTTCCGCAGATCAGTCACCGGTCTCGGGCGGAACACACCACGCCAAGTGGGCGAGCCAGGGCTCCGGCCGCAGAAGAACGCGACCAACCACACGGCGTGAAGACGACCCGGTCCACCCCAGCGGCTCCCTCCTCACACGAGCCACCGCCACGCTGATGGTGCAGCGGGTAGACGTCGGTCACCTGGCGCCCGTCGCGCCACAATCACGCCCGAAGGACATCGCCCGGGAATCCTAGCGCCGGCCTTCCCACGTGTCAACTCCACAAATCAGCGGTCTCCGCTCCTCCGCAGCCTGCCCACGTCGCAAACGCATTGCTAAAGAGCCAGTAGGACAGCGAAAAACTTTCGCGATTTTTTCGCGGTTCACAAGTTACCCACAACATCTGCACAACCGCACTCTCGGGGCCGGCGCGCGCGCTCAGGTGCGCACTCCCTCCCCCCGCAGCCGTAGCCAACGCTTCAAGCGACGATGGACCCACTGCCCGAAGTGGGAGAAAACGTAGAGAACAACGAGCAGAAAGAGGAACGATGCGACCCCGGTGTCCGCGTACGGCAGGAAATGCCGCGCCCGCCCCGTGAAGGGGTCCGGCCCGCGCCACGCCGCATCAACGATGAACGCGGCCAGAACCGCCAGCGAAGCGGCGAATTTCCAGGTCCAGAGCCGCATACCTTCCCAACCTTCTCTCGTTCGGCTAACGCCGATTATAGAACGTCCACAGGCGCTGTCAATGGCTTGACAGCCCTGGGCCAGGCCGGCACAATGAGACTCCAAACCCCAAGAAGGGCCGGCGATGGCCAAACTGGTCAATGCGCGCACGGGAGAGGAGTTCCCTTTGCGAGGCGACCTCGTGGTCATCGGTCGCCTCCACACGTGCAATATCCGCGTCCTGGAAAAGCAGGTCTCCCGTCGCCACTGCCGCATCGCCCGCTCCGGCGGGGGCTGGCTGATCAGCGACGAGGGGAGCATGCTCGGGACCTATGTCAATGGCGAACTCCTGATGAGGCCCCATCGCCTCGAGCAAGGCGACCAGATCAAGGTGGGCACGGAGGTCTTCACCTTCGACACCAAGCCGGCCGCCAGGGACAAACTCCACCTGAAGCGCATCTCCGAGGCTGCGCCGGGTGAGCTCGTCCCCGGCGAGCGCCTTTTCCCCCGCACGCTCAAACTCGCCGCCGCTGGCGCAGCCACGCTCGTCCTCGTCCTTGGCGGCTTCCTCCTCATCTCCCTCATCCCCGGCCGCGACACACCGGTGCGCCTCGTCGCACAGGCGGCGCGGCTCGTCCGCGACCAGGACGCCCGGGAGTTGCATCGCCTCCTCGCGCAGCCCGTCAGGGAGAAACTGACCGAACGCCAACTCGTGGCCTATCTGACGGCTCTGCCCCCTGAGGCGCGCAAGGCGCTCGCCGCCCTCAGGATCGGCCCCGCGCGGCCCGCCACCCGTGGCCAAAAGGTCCACGTCTCGCTCCGCTGGGTCGATGAGAACCTCACGGGCGAGGTCACTTGTGTCCGAGAGGGAGACCAGTGGCGAATCCTCGACGGGCCCACCCATTGGCTCAAGAAAATGACGATCTCCACGCCCGGTGGAGACCAGGAATGAGGGCGCTGGCCGCGGTCGTCCTTTGCGCCAGCGCGGCATTGGGCGCCGTCCCCCAGGGCGACGATCTCCTTGTCGACGCTCTCGCCTCCGGGCGCAGGGTGAGCCTGGGCCTCCTCGGCCGGGTCTGGCGCTTCCTCGCCGCCCGGTCCCTGGACCTCCTCGACGTCGCCGAGGTCAATCTGGCGGTCGGGCCCGGCCTGAAGGCCGGCGTGGAGTACGGAGCCGCCCGGACCACCCTGGGCCTCGTCCAGGCCGAGCGCTTCGGCTTCGATGGCCGACAGGTCGGCGCCTGGGTCGAGAAAAACGCATCCTTTGGCATCCTCCCCGCCAGTCTGGTCTTCGCCCCCTGTGAACTGTTCCGCCGCGCCGGGGAACCCTGGCACAGCCTCGCCCTCTATGGCTTCGAGATGGGCTCCCTGGGCGCCGAACGCACCGAGCGCCAGGGCTTCGCCACCACCGCAATCCTCTACCGCGAGGCCAGGATGGCCGGGCCGTGGCACGAGCGCCCCGGCGACATCGCCTCGTTCGGCCTTGAACTCCACCTCCTCCTCGTCGGCGGCAGGATGCGCGTCAAACCCCTCGAGGCAGTCGACTTCCTCGTCGGCTTCCTCGGCATTGACCTCGACCCCGCCCTCGCGCACCCAGAGGAAGAGGCCATCGGCCGCAACCGCGGCCCTCGCATCATCCGCAGCGACCGCCAAAGGAGTCCCTGACCTGAAACCCACCGCCCCCTCCCGACTCCTCGTCCTGACACTCCTCACGCTCGCGCCAGCGGCCACAGGGGCCTCCCTCCCTGCCCGACTCGCCAACCTCCTCGCCCAGCGAGCGAGGGACCTCCTCGAGGTCGTGGAGGTGAACGTGGGCGCCGGCCCGGGCGCCAAGGTCCACCTCGCCTATGGGGTTCAGTTTTTCGGAGTCGGCGACGTCCACTCCCGCCGCCTGGGCATCCTCGACCACCGGCTCGGAACCTGGCGAGAACTCGACACCGAACTCGGCCTCTTCCCTCTCAGCCTGTTCGCCTGGCCGGTCCACCACGCCGCGAAGGCGGCCGGGCTGGACGGCCTCGCCGCCGACGCGCGCTTCGTCGCGCAGGACGCCTCCGACGGCTTCCGCCACCTCGACCGTAAGGAACTCAATGGCGACCCCGGCTTCATTCTCAAGGACACCGTCACAGGCCCGCTCCACGCCACCTGGGGCGATTCCTTCTCGTTCGGCCTCGAGGCCCATGCCTTCGTCGGCCTGCGCGCGCGCCTCCGCCCGCTCCAACTCGCCGACTTCCTCCTGGGCTTCGTCGGCCTCGACCTCGACCCCTGGCTCCTGCACGCCCCGGAGGAATGAACCGTGCCTGTAGTCGTGGGGATAGACGAGGCCGGATACGGGCCGCGAGTGGGACCGCTGGTCCTCAGCGCCGTTGCATTCCGCGTCCCGGACCCACTGGCCGATCGCCCCCTTTGGGACCTCCTCCGTCCCGTGGCAGGGCGCCCAGACCGGCGCGAGGACCTGATCCCCATTGACGACAGCAAACGTCTGTTCTCCCGCGCCTCAGGCCTGGGCCGCCTCGAGCGGACCGCCCTCGGCTTCGCGCTCGCCGCCGGCCTGCACCCGCGAACCCTTCGCGAACTCCTCGGAGCAACCGCACTACTTACCGAAAACCTCGACGACTACCCGTGGTATCGGCGTTGGGACCCATCGCTGCCGCGCACCATTCCCCACGACCAGGCCCCGCGCGACGCCGAGCGAATACGCTCCCTTCGAGAGGTCGAGTTTCTAGGTGTCAGGCTCGCGCCAGTCCTCACCGCCGAGCTCAATCGCCTGGTTGCCGCCTACGGCACCAAGGCCGCGGCCCTCTTCGTCAAGACCGGCCATCTCCTGTCCTGGGCATGGCAGAGGTGGGGCACCGAAGGCCTCGTGGTCAGGGCCGACAAACACGGCGGCCGCAACCGCTACGACATCCTCCTCCACCAGACCTTCTTCGGCACACAACTCCACACCCTCGCCGAAGGACGCCAGGCATCCGAATACCGACTCCTCAGCGCCGACCGCACCATGACTATCGGCTTCTACAAGCGCGGCGACGCCCGCTACGCCGCTGTCGCCCTCGCCTCGATCTTCAGCAAGTACCTCCGCGAACTCTTCATGGAGGGCTTCAACGCCTACTGGACAGCCGCCGTGCCTGGTCTGAAGCCCACCGCGGGCTACGGCGCCGACGCGCGCCGCTTCCTCGACCACCTGGCCGCTGCCGCGGCCCTACCACAAGCGCCGCCTCTCGTCCGACGCGCCTGACCCCTCACCACGACCCCGCTCCCTCCTCCAGTGGAGCACGGAATTGCTCCCACAGCCGCCGGAAGCGGCTCTCATAGACCATCTCGTAGAGGTCCATCCGATCCGGGAACATCTCCTCGCACCGCTCCCGCACCTTCGCCTTGTCCAACTCGATGTCAATGGCCGGATAGTCCTCCCGCAGGATCAACACACACACACGGTCGGCCATCCGCCGCAACTCGTCCATCCGTTGCCGCGCTCGCGCCCGACGCTCGCTCATACCACCACCTAAACTCCTCATGGCCCCCTCAGAACCTCCGAAGCAACCACATTATCAACGTCAGCACCGCGCTGACCAGAAGACACGTCCCGAGCGGGAAAAACACCGCCCACCCCCGCCCCTGGTAACTAATGTCCAGCCTGCTTATCAGCGGTATCTTCTTGGCGAAAATCACCACAGACCCGACGACAACTAACACCAGGCCGATCAGGATCAGCATTTTGCCGAACTGATTCGCCATCGTCCCTCACCTCCGGGTCGCGATCCCCGCCCAGCGCAAGCCGCGCTCGAACTTCGACAACCCCGACGCGCGCAACCCATAGCGCCGACGCAACTCCGAGGCCAGGACCTCCAGCGTCTCGCGGTCGCCGTCCAGAGACTCCAGTTCCGCCTCCAGGAACACCATTTCCCCGGCCGGACCGAAGAACCGGGCGCGGTCCAGCGCAAATTCCACACACGGCCTCCGCCCATCCACCACCGACGCAACTCGCCGCAGCGTCACCACCGTGAAAAGCGCCCTGAGACTCTCTCCGCCGGCGAGCCGCCGCACCAGGCGCCCGGGAAGACCCTCCATCCGCAACAGCGCCCCTATCGAGGGATTGTCCAATTCACGCTCGATCTCCTCCCGCTCGTGCAACGCGCCCCGGGCGCCGCCCAGTCCCTTCAGCGCGGCGAAGGCGCGGTGGTGCACGTGCCTCAGCCGACATGCATATCCCGCACGGCAGAGCCGCAGGCTCGCCGTGTCAACATACGTGTCCTGCTGGAGCCGCACGTCCCGCGGCCGCACCCGGAACCCCCCGAGCCGCTCGACGGCCTGAAGTTGCCGAAACGTCGCCTCGTCGGGCACCGCCAACTTCGCCTCGAGCTCTCGAACCACCAATCGTTCCATCGTCCCGGAGTGTAAACCCACCCAGGCGCCTTGTCAATTCATGCCCCG